>JALFKC010000066.1 GCA_022775765.1 Campylobacter sp.
TTTTTTCGATAAAATCGATACTAATTCCATTATGCGTGGCAGTTTTAATCACGCTAGAACTAAGCGAAATTGGGGCTTGGATAATAATCTGTTTGATTGATGAAATCTTAAAAGAGTGTGTTATTTTGCCATTTTATCTGATGATAAAGCTTCCTTTACTAATGCCTAAAAAGCAAAATGGCGTGGTGATATTTAAAAGCGATGCAGCAGCAAATTTTTGCAAATAAATGCGTTTTTGTTCGCAAGTTTGGTGGTGATATTTATTTGTGGTTTTGCTTTGCAAATGGCTACATTTTGGGCGTTATCGTGGATTAAATTTGATGGAATTTCTGGCGTAAAAGCGGATGAGATTTCTTGTTTAAGATTTGATGGAATTTTGGTTTTTTAGTTTTAAAAATAGCATAAATTTCATCAAAAAATTGGTTTTGTACGGTTTTATTTGAAAAAGAAAACGGAAATTTTAGCATCTTTAAAAGCTTAAAAATTTCAGCCTTATTTTTAAGATCTCGCCTTTAAATTTGCTCTGCAATTACGATTTTTAGGTCTTTTATCAACTCATCATTTAAAATTTTATCCTTGTAAATAAGCGGAAATTCCACTAAAGAAATATGCCCCATGTAGGAATTAAAATCATCCATAAAACGGCTAGAATGGGCGATTTTGATAAGATTTTTTTGGATTTTTTGAAATTTGGCTTGTGAGATAGAAATTTTACTTCCACAAAACTGCACGCCCAAAAACTCAAAACTATCTTTTGGCGAAAAAATGTGCGTTTTTTCATCATTTAAGCTTAAATTTATCGTTTTTAATAACTATTTTAGTGATAAAATTTCATCTTTTGCATTTTGCAAATTTTCGCACAAAATCACGAAATCATCGGCATATCTTATAAAAATTTTGCCATGATTTTCAAGAAATTTATCCATCTTATCAAGATAAATATTTGCTAAAAGTGAGCTTAAAACATCACCTTGATGAACTGATGAAAAATGTAATTTTGGCATTTGAAAATCCCATTTTTAAGCCAAAGTTTAATAAAATGCAAAATCCGCTCATCTTTAAAATGCGGATGCAAAATTTCAATTAAAATTTGGTGATTTATATTTTCAAAATAGTCTTTAATATCGCTTTTTATCACAAAAAATTCAGCACTTTTTAAAAAATCACGCGTCCTAAAAATCGCGTTTTATAAGATTTTCCAGCCCTGTAAGCGTAGGATTTATTTGAAAAAAGCCTGTCAAAATATTTGCAAAGTTCGGTAGCAAAAATCTTTTGGATTAATTTATCTTTAAGCGCTGGGATTGCGAGTCTTCTAAGCCCACCGCTTGATTTTAGATAAATTTTTGAAGCACGGGCTCTGGCGAATAAGCAAGATTTAAGCAATCATTTTTTTAAGGAATTTATAAAGTTTTGGCTTGAAATTTCATCAAAATCCATCTTGTCGATGCCAAGAGCGGTTTTTTTAAACAAATTTAAAGCAATCTGAAAATTTTTCTCACATAAAATTTCATCCAAACTTTTTTCAAACATTGTATTTTCTAAATCTTTCATGGTGAAAAACCGTCTTTTTTACGCCATTTTCATCCATCAAAACATCTCTTTTTGTGGTCGCATAGTTGGGAATTAAGCCATTTTTAAGGCAAAAATTTACAAGCAAAAAAGTTAGCCCAAAATCACCTTGAATTAGTACGTAATCGCCTTTTTTAGCAGATTTTTGCAAAAATTCATAAAATGGCTTTGCGACCTCATCAAGCGATGAAATTTCAGGTGGGACATTTGAAAATTTTTCTTGCAAATTGCTTGGCAACGCCACAAATTCAGTAATGCCTAATGAATTTTTTGCATCAATTTTTTGCGTCTCATTTAAAGTATGCGAAAAAAGCAGAAACATTTTCATTTTAAACTCTCATCAAAATATTTGGTTTTATTTTTGATATTTTTGTAAAGTAGCTTAGAGTTTGAATTCGACCTAAAAATCTCTGCTAACTCATTTCTAGTTTCATCGCTTTTTAGGAACTTTCCACCTTCATCATAATACTCAATAAGTCTTTCAATGATTTTATCATCGCCCATTTGTCTTAAATTTTTAACCGAGGCTTTATCTTTGATTTCTGATACAAAATTCTTTTTATGATATGCTGTGAGTTTATGAATATTTGCTTCGCTAAAATCTAAATCTGAAAGTATGTTTTTATTTATAATGACAGCTTCAAACTCTTCTATGCACTTTTTTAACTTTTCATCGATATTTTTTGTTGTATTTTTATTGATATGTGTTAGATCATTCCTTATACTACCTATTTTATCTTTAAGAGTTCGCAAAAGCTCAAATTTCTCACAATTTAAATCTAAAAAAAATTGATTTTGATGAGTAAAATGATAATTTTTATGAACAGATTGACCACTACTAGATAAAAAATTAGAACACAACTCATATACATCTAAATTATCGATACTTATATGGGTATTATTGTCATTTTTAATCAGTTGCTTTTCATTCATCTTTTCAAAAAGATATCTAATAACACCCTCTATCAAAAATTGAGATGAATTTAAATAATACTCTTTTTGGTATAAAAATTTTGCAACTACAAAATAAATTTCATAATTTTGCTTTTTATCAAGGCCATCAAAAAATGAAATTTCAGCCAAAATTTCATTAATAAAATCTTTCAAAAATTCAAGTTCGTTCTCTTTTTCGTGCTCTAAAATTTCCTTTAAAAAAGGATAAATTTCTATACATTTATAAATTTGATTTGACAAAAATGCGTTGCTAAATTCACTAAGTTTTATGTAAATTTCACTATTTAATGCCATTTGTGGCACTTTTATAAATTGCTTAAAACTAATCAAAATAAATGAAATTTGCATAATTTTAGCAAATTCATCAAGGCTTACAAATTCAAAAGTTTTCTTTTTTTCTGATTTTATAATCTTAGCATAGATTATCTTTACATTATTTTCACCACCAAGTTTGCTAAGCATCGTCGCAAATGGTGCAATAAAGCTCACATCTCTATCTCTGTGCGTTATGTCAATGATAATCTGTTCGTTTGCAACTGAAATTTCATCTAAAATCATAGAGAAAATTTGTCTATAATCATCGTTGATTTCTAAAGTTTTAATATTTTTGTTGGCAATTTCATTATTTAATGTATTTTCGTCGCTAAAACGATTGGTGACATTTTTTATCTCAGTTTTTCCGCCCAAAAATAGAAATTTTGCACCCTGATTTTGCATAAAAATCGCATCGCTTGAAGTGATAAAATCGCCATCCTTTAAAAAGTCAAAGCCCCCTGCTTTGTATTTGCAAGGGCTTAAAAAGCTTTCATTTTCTACTGTTCTTAAAAATGAGATGATTTTCATTGATATCCTTTGCATGCGGTAAAACGTTCTTTTTGTTTGTGGATCTTAGCCCCATGTAGTCAAAATCTCCTTGTTTGCCATATCTTAGCATTGTTTTTAATTCTTGCATTCTTACTTCGTCCCAAATAGATTTTTTATCAGATTTTATTTTACTGAGTATATATTCTTCAAAATTTTGCTTGAAATCACCCATATTTTTATCAGAAATTTTTGGCTCAAAAAAGTCGCCATTTTTATCAAAAACTTTCTCATAACGCTTAGAAATATCGTGCAAAATTAGCCTAGGCTTAATCTCTATACTTCCCATTCCAAGGGGTTTTGCCATCCCTATTTTATGATAACACCCATCCGGCAAATCAAGCACAAAAATTAGTGCTCCAAGCTCGGTAGCATTTAAATTTTCAAATCTAATTTTACCTTTAAAAATAGCACCTTCTCGCATTGCATTGATTTTTTTAATAATTTTTTTGTTTTCTCTTTGTTTTTGAGTTATAAAATGGCTAAATTCTTTATGATGATACATTTTATAACCTCGAATTTTAGTATCATCATCGTAGTGCTTCATTTGAGCCTGATTACTAATATTACCGTCATTTTGCTCCAAATATAGATTAAAACTTGTCGGTTTTGGCATAGAAAGCAAAATTTCCTTCTCCTCAAATCTCGCTTTATTTTGTGAATTAGCATCTTCAAAAAATACTCTACTAGCAAACGCACCATCTTTACCAAAAATCGCCTCTGCCATATCAAAACCGTCATTTTTATCCAAATAACTCTGCGAAATCAAATCTCTAACCCTATGTTTGTATGGGATTCTAAAATACGGTGTGTGCCCAAAATAGACATTTTCGCCATCTTTGACATAAAAACAAGGAATGCCGTTTGGATATCTTAATTTGTCATTTTCTATTTTTTCATTAAGCTTTTCTATTAAATTTAAAAAACCACCACGCTTAAATTTTGGCTGACTATCATACACATATGGCAGAATATCTCGCCTGTAATATAAGTTAATTTTTTCATTTTTATTTTTTGGAATTTTAACCTTATAATACACTTTTTTGCGATTATCTTTTTTCTTATCCTTGCTAATAGAGCCTATTTTTCCAGTAAATACCTCAAAGTAGTCATATTTCTCAGAGTAGTCATATTTTTTATTTATCTCAAATTCTGGCATATTTTTGTTTTCAAATGGTTCTAAAAATTTTTTCGTTTCATAAGTTGTTTTAATTATATAAAATTCCTTGTCATTTTCACGTACTAAAATTCCACAATCTGCTTTTGGTAAAAAGTTCTTTTTATTTTTATCATTCTGTTTTACTTCATTATTATTTTTACATTCTTTTTTCATTATTTTTTCATATGACACTTTTAAACTGTTTTTTGACACACCTGCCACATCTCTATAAAAAAACCTGTTATCGTTGAAAAACTGAAATTTCGAATATGACGCGATTTCAACCAAATTTCTTACCATTCCACGAATTGAACTTCCAGGGATCGCCTCTTTGCCATTTATACTAAAAAACTCTTGTTTTGTGATCTCCTTATCATCTTTTTGTTTGGTAGCTTTTTGCGATTCTTTTTTATTAAGAGTAGCATTATTTTTCCCATTATTTTGTTCTTTGAGACTATCACCGATAAAAAGCGGGGTTAAATTTTTAATCTCAAGCTCAATATATCCACTAAAATGGTCTTTATGAAACTTACTAAACCCATCACCACTGATGATTTTATTTTTGCTATCAAGCTCTAAATCAAGCACAGAGTCAGTTATTACATCATCATTTAACGACACAAAATTATAAGGTGCAAAAGCCGGCTCATTTGATGCTAACTTCTCTTTCTTATCGTTGTTTCTACCTTGATTAAAACCTTTTGTATTTGTATAATTCTTAGCCATTTTTAACTCCTTTTAAATCTACCAATCTAAAATCACTATAATATACTTGATCTGTTTCGCAATGTTTTCTAATATAATTTCGCCTAACAAGTTTTACAAAAGATTGTTCGGACACCTCAAGCGGAATAATAAACTCACTTCCACTCTCGCCGATAAGCCTAAAAAAGCCATTCTTAAGTGGCACGATAGGGTTTTTGCCACCGCCAAGTAAAGTAAGTTCTTCGTCGTTAAAACCTTCATTTTTATCAATAAATTCATCTTTTTCATCGTTATATCTAACTCTTGCTTTTAACGATTCAGAACTTCTATAGATAAAAATTTCTCCATATTGATTGAAAATCCTAGCTGATTTTATTTCGTTTTTAGGTGGAATTTTACCGTCATAAAACTCTAATTTATTATCTTTTACAAGGGTGAATTTTATATTTTCATCAAGCCAAAAAATTCCAAATCCATCTTTTATCTCAAAATCTCCATTTTCAAGCGGAATTTTTACACCATTTTTTAAAATTTCATAAATTTCACTACCAAAATTTTTTATCATTTTTGACTCCTAAAATCGCTAACAAAGTTATTTAACTCTATATTTGACAATTTCTTGCCATCTTTTTTAGCTACCATTGCGCCTTTAAAAACTCCACGCCCTATATTTTTGCCACCGCCAACAGCTAAAAATCCTGTGCAAAGGTCTTTTGCCACCAAAAGTAAAAGCCCAATTTCAGCATTTTTTGGCTCAAAAATTGTGATTTTTGCATTAATTTGCGTTTTATTATCGTCTCCGCCCATCAAAACCTCACTATCAAAAAGTGCTCCATCAATCGTCGCACCGCTAAAACGGTCAATTTTGGTGCGTTGGTGAAGTTTTCTAGCGACATTTTTTATCGCATTTTCGCTGATTTTAATCCGCCCTTTTTTGGCATTTTTCTCATTTTCATCCACAAAACCAAAAAGATTTTCAACGATTTCGTCCCTATTTTTATTTTTATCATCTTTATTTTCATCGCTTCTAAAAGTCCTAGCGATTTTTAATGCTTGATTTCTAATCGCTCCTTTTAGGCTACTTCCGCTCAAAATAAAATCACCATTTTCCTTTAAATTCGCAATATCCGCATCGGTTTGAGTGTAGGCTGAGCCAATTAGCAAAGTTGTTTTTAAGTTTAGTATCAAATCAAGCTCAAATTTATTTAACTTTGGCGTTTGAAGTGCGAAATTATAATTATTAGTGAAATTTTCATTGATATAATTTTCAAAGGCCACACCACCACGCGAAAAATCATATTCACAAATCTCAAGGCTTATGTTTTTTAGCTTTCCTAGACCACTATTTGTTTTCGCTCCAACGCTAAATCCGCGTTTTAAAATCGTAAGAAAAATATCCAAAATAGCTTTAAAATCACTATTTTCGTGCATTTTTCTAAGCGTAAATTCCGCCTTAAAATCAAACTCACTTCCAGCACAAACCACCTCAAAATCAAAAAGTGCCGAATCTTTTGCAATTCCACTTTTTTCGTCAATTTTAATGCCATTTCTAAGTGAAATTCTTTGCGAATTTTTAACATTTTTGCAAGAAATTTCATCGCCATTTTCGCTCAAAACCGCATCGCTAATGCTAATGGCACTAAATCTATTTGATGAGCCAAAAAATTTATCAAACGCGTTTTCGTCAAAATCGTATTTTTTAAACTCATTTCTAATTACGCCAACAAGCGAAGTAGCAGGGATAAACGGCAAGCCATTTGCATCTTTTAGCACGGGTGCATCGATAAAATCGCCATCGCCACAACCGATATTAAAAGCGGTTTCGTTTTGAAATTTCGCCCTAATGAGAAATTTTTTAAGAATTCTAGCAGTTTGCATTACGCCTCCTTTTTGTGTCTTAGATATCTTATTTTGGCGATTAACACTCTTTTTTGAAGCTCAAAAGATTTGTTGCTCTTTACAAATTCGTCAAAAAGAGGATATTTGCTTGATGGAATTTCGATCTCTAAATTCTTAGCTTTTACGCCTTTATCAGCCATTTTTTGATTGAAAGCTGTTGGATTATTTTTGGTATCAAGCTCAAATTCTATCTCATTAAAATTTTGAGCTCTATTTACAATGCTTTCAAGTCTTGAATATTCGCTAGTTGTGAGTTTATCCTCTTGATCATTGTCATCTTTATTGGAATTTTCATTGATTTTATAATACCCAATAGGATTTTCAAAGCTCTTATCCAAAACCATATCTTTGTATAAAATCTCACTTAAAATTTCAAAAACTTTTTCTTTTTGATTTGGCGAAATTTTTTCGTAATCAAAGCCTGAAATTTGCACAGTTTTTTGTGCGCCATCGTGCAGTATTTTTGCATTTTCAAAAGTTTGCGAGTTTTGTGAATTTTCCGCTTTTTTCGCGGTTTTATCTGAAATTTTAAGATCGCTGAAATTTTCATAAATTTCAACCTGCCCGTAACCAAATTCTTTTAATTCGCCAATGCCATTTTTAAAAATTTCAGTGTCTATTTCTTTGTCACAAACTATCTTAAAAACGCTTCCGGCGGCAAATCCAAATGTTTCGGCGACTTTGCATTTATAGCTTAATTTATAAAATTTCTGCCTTGAAAATTTCGCATTTAAGCTTATCTGTAATTTTGCATGAGTTAAATTTTCTAAGTAATCTTTTAAGGTCTTTGCATTTGGACTAAAAACGCCATTTTCATCGTATAAAATAATCGGACTTTGTGCCACGATATAAAATTGTTTTGCCAACATTTTTAGCGATTTTTTAGGTGCAATTTTTATGGTTGCGATGGTGTTAGAATACCCTGCACTTTTGGATCTGCCAAGCTTTAGATTAAAAATTCCACCATCACCGCAAAGCTCATTTTTTAGCCTTTTTAGCAGATTTTCATCGCAGACTATTTTAGCGACGAAAATCTGATCTTTGCAAAGTGCCTCATAGACAAAAATCGCACCATTTTGGGCGTTTTCATCAAAAATTTCGCCCTGGGCATTTTTTCGTGCGTCATCAATGACAGAACTGTTTTGCGTCTGCCTTACTCTTTTAGTATGAAAAAAGCTCTCTTTTAGTGGTGACTTCACGGAAATCTCAGTACCATTAATAGTAGCGAACTCGCCAATACTGCAAGTTTTGATATCAGTTTGTTTTTTATAAAAAAAATCATCATAAATTTGTGCGTTATCGCTATATTTTTGCTTTTTAAGCGAGTTTGGTGCGTGAGAGTAAATTTTGCCATCTTCATAAAAATATCCATTTTTTAGCGTTACTTTTTCAAAATCACGCTTTAAGTTCTCATCTTTGATTTTGGCTAAAATCGCTCCTTTTAGCGTGGTTGCAGGGATAAAACTAAGCGTGGCTATATTAAAATCATCGCCTTTTTTGTGCGTCAAAGCAACAGGTGAAGTTAGTTTTAAAATGATAGAATTTTCATCTATTTTTGATGAAAATTCACTAATTTCTTGCAAAATTTTGCTATTTTTTGCACCATTTTGCGATATATTTTGTGCCCCGCTCTCTAAAATTTCGCACCTAATCTCGCCAAGACCACGATTTCTAGCAAGCCCGATGCGTTTTAAGTTTTTGACTGAATTTTTAATCAGCCTTTCATCTTTTTTATCGTATGAAAAATTTGCCTCAAATACTAGCCCTTTTTTAGCTACTCTTTTGCGGCGCAAACTGCCATTTTTAGCCACTCCATTCTTATCAATAGAGGTTTGATTTAGAACTATTGAATTAAGATTTAAAACGCTATTTTTCGAAAAATCCAAGCTCAAAGCCTTGTAAAATTCCGCGTCCTTTAAAAGTGCGTCTTGCACCGATATAGTGCCATTTTCGTGTGCTGTGCCAAAAATTTTATCTACTTTTTTTGCGACTTCATCATCGTTAAAATTTTGCATTTCTAAAATTTCAGTTGCACTTTCTCTTAAAACGCCCTTTAATCTTTTTGCCGGTATGTAAAAACGCCCAAATTCATCACTAATCGTGTCGATATCGATCAACCCTTCGCCATCGCCATTTGTGATAAGTGCATTACTTTCTAGGGTAATTTTTAAAATTTTAGTCATTTTTTTTCTCCTAAATCATTCGGATAAAAATTTAGCATTTCAATCGCGTCAAGTAGCATCTCTTTTTTGAAATTTAGCTGAGTTTCGCCGTCAATTTTAGTCAATAAATTTGAGTTTTTCCCACAATAAATTTCAATAAATCTTTTTGCGTTCTCAAAACTCACAAACGCAAGTTCTCTAAGCTTCATCACCTTATTTTTGGATAGTTTTGAAAGTTTTTGCATTAGGCTTAAAAGTTCGCTAAAATCGCCATTTTCATCTAAACTATAACCACCATTATAAAGCTTTTTGCCATCTTTTGAAAAGTAATTTTCTCTCATCAAATCTAAACTTCCAAGCGAAACATTCGCACTGCTTATCATAAAATCAATGCTTGTTTTTGCTGGACTCTCAGCCCTTGTTAAAGTTTTAGCACTACTTGCTAACTCTTCACAAATCTCATAAGCTCTAAAAAACGGCGACTTTGCTTTGATAATCGCTACTCCACCACTTGCAAAAAGTGGTGCAAAAAATTCGCTATTATCGTCATTTAGGCGGTGATTTTTAAGCTCATTTATAAAAATTTCACTTATTAAAATTCCAAGGCGTCCTTCACTTACAAATGTAAAATCATCACCACTTAGAATTATTGGACAAAATGGCAAAATCATTTTGTCATTGTGAAGTTTTAAATCTTTTTGACTAAATTCCACGCCATCACCGAATTTAAAGCCTTTTTCAAGCTTAGCAATCAAAATCTCAACCGTTTTATTTAGCGTTTTTTGCATAGCTTTATCGATGCCATTTGAAAATTTCGTGGCTGTTAATTTATCATCAATAGCTCCACCTTTTAATCTCTCACCAAGCTTGTTTGCATCTATGTGAGATACCGCTATAAAGCCATTTTCGCTGTAATAAATCTTGTCTAATTCATCTGAAAACTCATACTTATTTTTTAGTGCACTTTCGCAAATTTCATCAAAAGTTTTTAATTTTTCACGTTTGAAATTTGATTTAAAATTCGCCGAAATATTAAAATTTCGCTTTGCAAAAGTTGCACTACTGATGCGAATTTTTTCTTTAAAATTTTCAGGGTTTCTATCTTCGCAAGTCACCGAAAAATCACTATTTGGACAAAGACTTTCAATGCCTAATGTTAATGGCTGAGTTAGTGGAAAAAAGCTATTTTTAAGCTCGTCAAGCATTTCGTGGGTTTCCCTGACGCTTTTTGCATAATTTTGCTCATCAAACTTGCAATTTAGTGCAAAATATGGCACCAAAGATGGAAAATTTAGAAGCAAATCTTTAGAATATTGTTTGATGAAATTTTTTGCCACACTCTTTTCATCAAAAAATAAAAGTGCATTTCCACCACCAAAAACGCCATCCATCGCCACTTTTGGCATATTTTCACTCATAAATTTTCTAATATAATCGCTTGACGAGACAAGTGCGATAATTCCGCTAGCACCAATAATATCTTTGAGTTTATTTGAGCTAAAAATGTAATTTTGTTTAGCTGCAATGTCTAAAAATACTGCATTTTTCATCTATCATCCTTAAATTTCATTTAATATTATTTGTCCAAGCCCAAAAGCCGTGGCTTTAACAACGCCGATAATTTCGGCGATTTCAAGCAAATTAAGGCTAAATTTATCAAGTTGATAAATTTGAGCCATTTGGCTCAAATTTGAAGCATAATTATAAAATCTCAAAAGGATTAGCTACTACTTCTTTTCTATCTATGATATATGGGATAAGTGCAGCTTGTCTAGCCCTTTTGATAGCTTTTTCTACCATCCCTTTGAAGCATAATTATAAAATCTCAAAAGGATTAGCTACTACTTCTTTTCTATCTATGATATATGGGATAAGTGCAGCTTGTCTAGCCCTTTTGATAGCTTTTTCTACCATCTCTTGGTATTTTTTACTTGTGCCTGTAAGTCTTCTAGGCATAATTTTAAATCTCTCAGAAAGACAATATTTTAAAAGTTCAGTGTCTTTATAATCGATAAACTCTATTTTAGCTTCTGTATATCTGCAGTATTTTCTAGCATATTTTCTTTTGTCTGCCATAATTTTCCTTTATTAAAATGGTATCTCTTCATCAATATCACCGATATCGCCATCGACATCAATGTCTGGAAGAGTATTTTCTTTGTAATCATCAGTAGGCGGATAGCTGTTAGCTTGCCTGTTTTGATATGATGACCTATTTTGCGAATAGTTTTGGTTGTTTGAATAACCTTGGTTATTTGATTGATATGAGTTTTGTTGATATGGGGCTTGTTGCTGATAGCCACCTTGGTTTCTTTGATTTTGATTGTTTTGTGAACCACCACCTAACATTTTCATATTTTCAACGACAACTGAATGTCTACTTCTATTTTGACCATTTTGATCTTGCCACTGGTCAAATTTCAATCTACCCTCTATCAAAATTCTTGAACCTTTATTGAGATATTGGTTTGCGATTTCAGCAGTTCTACCAAAGAAAGTTATATCTATAAAACAGACTTCTTCTTTTTTCTCACCATTTGCACCTGTATAGTTTCTAGTTACAGCTATAGCTGTATTTGCAACGGCCGCATTGTTTGGAGTATATCTAAGTTCGATATCTCTAGTTAAGTTTCCTACCAAAATCACTTTGTTAAACATAATCTTACTCGCTTATCTCTTCAACTATCTCATCGCTTGGTTCATTTTTATCAGCGACTGGCTCTTTGCGTCTTCTAGGCTCTCTTTGATCTTTTTTGATAGTATTGAGCTTGATTCCTTTGCTAAGCTTTTCCCATGCTGAAATTTCTCTTTTGTTCTCATACTTAACTGTAAGAAATCTTATGATATCTTCACTATATCTAATATTTCTTGTAAGCTCTTCAATTAAAGCTGGCGGGGCTTTAAAATATATGACAAAATAAACGCCTCTTTCATACTTGTCAATAGTATAGGCTAATTTTCTTGTCCCCATCTCAATGGCACTAGCTATCTCACCACCATTTTTTTCTATAATTTCTTTGACGAAATCAACTCTTTGCTTAACTTCTTCTTCGGTAAGCGTTGGCTTAACGATAAAAAGCACTTCATAATGCCTCATTTTCTCTCCTTATGGTTTATTAGCTTATCTACACAAATAAGCAAGGATTTTGTAAAATACAAAGTTTGCATTTTATCCAAAAGAGCTTAAAAACAGATAAAGTTAAATTTGCAAGGGTTTTAAACCCTTGCAAATTTACCAACGCCTCAATCTTGATGGTGCATTTAATTCTTGTCTAGCACCTGCATTGCTTTTATCCATATAAATACCAACATCATCGCCCCCTCTTGTTCCACCTTGTCCTGCCCATTGAGATATATCTGCAAATTCTATATTAAATGTATTATAATTGCCAACACCAGCTTTTGTAGGATCACTAGCTATACCATCATTAAGTAAGAAATATGGTTGAGTATAAACCTTGATATATTCTTGTATCTTGCCAGAACCCGTTGCACTTATTGAAATTGATTCTGGTATAGGTGCACCAGTTGTATTCAACAATCTCCTAGCTGCTGGTAAATCATCAATTTTTATTTTTTGATCATTAGAGGCTTCATATCTATTTACAAAATATAGTGCCACATCAGATGTAGTGTTAAATCTCTCACCTCTATTGATAAAAAATCTCGCTTTATCTGAATCGTTACCAATAATTGCACCATTTATCAAAGAAAAAGAGTTGCAGTTAAGAACACCCACGGCATTATTAGATGAATCAGCACAATATACAAATGTATCTATATCTACAGTACGGATAGTGTCTTTTGCCACATTTTCTATATTTGGTTCGTATGAATTTACATATCCAAAATAAAAATCAGCATAATTATTTATAGGTGATGTTGTTGTGCTATTTATAATATTAGTTGTATTTCTATCATCATAACTATAAACTTGAGCTAAATTTGGATTTTTAGCCACTATACCATCTGGGTTCTTTGTCTCTCTAACAGGAGATGATTGTATGAAGTCTTCAGCAACAATTCTAATAGGATTTTGCGGTCCATCACTAAAACTTCTATCAAAGTTAAAGTTTATAGCTCCCTTATCAAATTTACCATCTTTGAAAGTGCTTTTGAGATAATTAATAGTCATATTGCCTGAATCTCTTGTGAAAGTTACATTTTTATCAGCGTGGTTCATATCCAAATTAGCTCTAAGACCTCTAACACTATTTAAGCCAGTGTAATTTCCCTCATCTGAAATCCCACGACATCTTATTCCAGTTACATCATTAGTAGGAGCATTACAACTAAAATTAAGTCTTACACCAAAACTAACATCATTAGAAAAGCATTTATCTGAATAAAGTGTTGGAATTATCCTGTGAGATATATTATTACCAGATGATGTTTTTTCTATATAGTTTGCCATTAAAGCATACATATCTATAGTAAGTCTTGCTCCCATATTTATAGACTCGGCAGTAGGAACATTTCCTATAGGTAAAGAGTTTAAGCCATTAAAAAATGTATAAGAATAGCCATTGTGGCTTTTAGCGTTTGCTAGATTAGATATATTTGCTTCTAAATGATCATAGGTAAATTTAAGTGGAATATAGGTATTTTTATTAGTATATAATTTAACCTTATCATGGATATTTTTATCTTTGTTGCCTTTATATTTACCTGGCACCTCTATAGGAACAGCTATAAATTTAGCATTTTCAAATTGCTTTTTGATATCTTTTGTTTCGTCTCCATTACCACCCCAATTTATACTGTTATAATCAATATAAGTTGATATATCACAACCTATTCTACCAACTTCACCAGCTTTTTTATCTGGGTCTTCATTTGGATCATTTGAAGTAGAACCAACCACACAATCATCTTTTGCTTGATCAGCATAAGTCCAACTATCATCATAAATTTTCATCCTTGCATAGCCGATATTATAATAACTAAAAGTATCTTGACAATTAGTTCCATTTACATCACAATATCTTAGATGAGCATTATTTTTATATTTATCATCAATGGCTACATCCGATGGATTTTTATTTAAAAATAGTCGTCTGTGAATTTCTGAATGATTTATCTTTTTGTCTGGATTTTTAAAATCAGCCAGTATTACAGCTGACATACTATCTTTATCCCAAAGCTTTTTAAAATTTCCAGTTGATAAATTAACATCAACAATAGCTGGATTTGTCTCATAACAAATCTCGCCCAAAACAGGTGCTATATAAGAAAGATTATAGCCAGTAAAATAATATTGATATTTTGCTACATTTGGATTTTTGTTTTTTTTATCTGTCAAATTTAAATATTTCATATTCTTAACCGGATCTTTATAAGTCATATTAGAATCATACCCAAGAGCAAAATTATCGTTTTCATCAACTGCATAAAATTTCTCACTAATAGCACTTTGTTTTTTGTTGCCATCAAGCAGCACATCACCAGCCTGCCTAACTTCTAGAGGATCTTTAAAACCATCAACTTTAATATATTTTGGTCTTATAGAGAAATCATCTGAATTGCATACATTATATACGCCTTGCAAATTTGGCTTGAAAGTCTCTTTAGCCTCAAACAAAAAGTCCATTTCGTTTTTTAAATTTTCATCGTCAGTTGATTTTTTGAGGCATTCGTGATATTCATCTTCAGCTTTTTTCTTTTTTTCTTCATTGTTGCCAGCTTCATCTAGAGCGAGATTATACTGCTCTTTGCACTCTGTATCATACCTAAAACCACCAGCTGGGACATAAGTTACCATAAAAGTAAGATTTTTGGCAGCTAAATTAACACTCAAATCTTCCAGTAGCTTATGGGAAGTAGGTTTTATTTGGTATGTTAAATAAGCCTTGCCCTTATCTTTGTCGCTATTAGCTCTAATTCTCTCTTGAGTAAGATCTTTTTTAGTAGATGTATATTCGAATTTGTTAAATTCATTCCATACGAAAGGTATTTTATGGTCGTCAGTTATGAGATCACATCCTACCCCTCGTGCCAAAGAGAGATCTTTACCGTGATCTATAGCGTATCTTGTAGCGTTTTGTTCCAAAGCGGCTAATAGATCTCTACTTATCAATGATACTTCCAAAGTTCCTGTAAGCATTGAAAAGGCATCCATTTTTTCATTATCTATTTTTGCTTCGCCATCTTCGTCAATATTTTCTTTGATATCAGATCCATCTTCATCTTTTGTTTTAAGCTTAGGTCTAAAGGCGAGAACTCCATCAAAATTTTTACCTGAAATTTGAGAATATAGAGTATCTTTTTTGCCATCCATTTTGTCACTATTTTTAAAATTTGGATTTGTAATCTTAAGTTGACTAATATCAACAATAGTTACAACTTTGTTTGGATTGCTTTTGCAAGCTTTGATAGGAATTCCTTCAACAGGAATAACTTTGCCACCAAGAATTTTTTGAAATCCAGTATAGAATTTAGGCTCTTGGTACTCTTCACCAACCCTTGTATTATATTCTACCTCTACATATTCTCCAGGCTGAAAAGTTCCACCATTTGGTCTTAAATTCCCATTTTCATCTTTTGCAAGTCTACCACCATCTTTACCAACAAACAAATCAAGTTTATCTTTGCCATCATATTCTATAAATTGCCTATCAGGGTAACTATCAGGAGATTTTAGATTTATGATATCGCCAAGGCGATCAAACTCAAAACTAGAGTTATAAAGACCTCTTTTGTTATCTGCTGAATATCTAAATTTTTGACCAGGTCCAGAGTGGCTACTTGGATTATCAGGGTCATCTTTGATTTTCATAGAGTTTTTGATATAAATTGTATTTTTATCAAGACGAATATTAAATTTAGCTCCTATTACTTCAGCAGTTTTTTCATCAGTTTCATCAGCAGGTGCTTCATTTCTAATTTGAACCCTATTTTTCAAAATATCACCAGTTGCTGCGACAAATTTATTTTCTGTTCCATGAATATCAGAAACTGTAACTTCATAGCAAAGTTTTGGTTCATAAATATCTGTGGAGAGAGCCAACATAGTAAAATAGTTAGTTGCTCCACATAAATCACCATCACATTTATTACCTTTACCACTTGTTTTTATAGTAGTTTCATATTGCTCTTTTTTCATATATTTATTTACATCAAAAGTATTTAATGATACACCACTAAACGGTCCATTTAACTTCTCAATTGCTTTATCTTTGATATTTTCAACTGTTATTGATTCATTACCTTGAGTGTATAGATCCACAAAATCATTTTTAACTTGTTCAAAATTGCTACTATAAGCATCTTTTATCCACACACTATTTTCTATCTTATTTTTTGAACTACCACCATTACCTAGGGCAAAAGTAGAAATTTTAGCCTCATAGTCATCTGTTCTAGGAGTGAAAAACCCATCGAATTTATATTCTTGTGAGATAGCAGATCTAGTTCCATCAGATGGTTTTATAAAAAATGTAGAAAAGCCATCATATATAGTTACAGATTTTGATTTGTAATATTTTTTTTGTTCCTCTTTAGAAAGTGACTCATAGCTAGGGTCTTCTGGATTTTTGTTATAAACAACCACAAGACTCCATCCAGCCATATTTTTTGTAAAATATGTCCCAGTTTGTAATAATTCAAGCGAACCATTGATCCATCTGTAGTTTCCACCAAGAGCTCTTGGATCATATATGTCATTATCAAAGGCAGCTGCACCATTTGTCCCATTTGTTCTTGCTACTATATCACCAGCTCTAACTTTTATAGTGGTTTTATCAGGATTATTTTCTATCATACCTTTTACATAATCCAAAACATCTACGCTTGCACTATAAACAAAATAAAGCGATCCTTTACATTCGCCTTTAAGCTTACAAACTCGAGCAAGATTAGTTGTATTGCTATTTGTTGAATAAACATATTTTATATCCTCATCTTTTGCCTCGTAATTTTCTAAAGGTGTATTTTCAGCTTTTAATTTTATTTTTCTATAATTTTTTATTGTTTTTTTGGCACTTTCGTCTTGAAGATCTACAGCAGTTCTACTCATAGACATTCCACTCCAATAAAGCCTTGCAAAGACTATATCTTGCGATTTTATATCAGGGGGTAGGTAAAGATTATTTTCACCAGAATTTTCAATAAATCCATCTTTTGATTTGGCACCATAATAATTTGAACTAAAATATCCACCTGTTGATTTAAAATCTAAGACACCAGCACCAGTAACTGTGTAATCTCCCCTAACATAACCAACGGTTTGACCACCAAATCTTATTTTATTGGTTGTGCATATATAAACTGGGACATCTACATATCTATAACCCTTAAAATGCGTTGCACGTCTTTCTCTTGTACCGCTATCTATACAAGGAACATTGGTTTGCCATTTTGCACCTATAAAAGGGCTATTGCGATTATCTGGGGAATAAGTTGGCGCATCTATATAACCACCATTAATAAGTAGTTGTGAACCACTACCAAACAAATCATTTTTTATAACCTTACCAGAAGAGTCAACTAAGCTAACTTTATTAAAACTAGTTTCTATAGTATTTATATATCCCCTTATTGTTCCATCGTTTAAAGGAGGAGGAGCTAAATATGGTGGTTTTAAGGGGTTTACACACTCTTTACCTTCATAACATTTTTTTGTTTCACCATCTTTTGGAGGTAAGATTGCTTCATCATTCGGTAAATATATCACATCTTTTGTTGGGTCTTTACTTGCGTTATTAGGATCAACATTTCCCGTGCTTGGATTTGTAGGAACTGTCACGTTTGAATTATCTACTTTATATGTCAATTTGTATTTTAAAATTGGATTATTTATAATAGTATCTGTAGTTGATACATAAATATAAATTTTTTCATTAGCTTTTACTTGCATTTGAGTGGGCGATTCACCCAATAGGCAACCATTAGTTGGTGAAATTTTTGAGATCATTTGTTTGATATTTGGATTATCGGAAGCAACTTCTAAAATCCCATCTGTTATAGGAACTATTGTGTAATAATACCTAATTGTGCTACTTAATGGACCACTTATTTTAAAATCCTTGAATTGACCATCAGAATCTGCATTTACTTGATTTACTTGACTATTATTAAGTAGATTATGACAAGTTGAACTATTAGATTTTGAAATAAAAGTAATTGATGCTTCTCCACTTTTTTTTGTAGTTGCACTGTTAGTTGGATTTATATATACATATACGGTTTCACCTTTTATAAGTTCAATATTTTCATTATTAGTTGGCTTACAATCTTTATCCTTATTTTTAGAAAATGTAATTTTATAATCTTGATTATTATTACTAACAGACAATTTACCATCTTTTGTAATTTTTAATTGATAAAAATTGGCCACAGTACTACCGTTAGAACTTTTTACAATATCTTTATAATCTAAACTAATATTAACGATATTTGCACTATTACTATCAGGTATATTATAAAATTCATTATCATTTCCATAACATTGTATGGAAGATGTATTGTCACTAGAAGGTATGGAAGATGTATTGTCACTAGAAGGTATGACTTTATCTTGTGGAGAAAGATTAGCATTATCAAACGTAATAGGCGGATTTTTAGCTCTTGAACTACTATCAAGTTCAAATACAATAGTCATATAAGATTCGTTTGGAATTTCAACATTTTGTTTTCTTTGAAACTGATTGGAATTTAAATTTTTGCACTCGTCCAAACTCATCTTACCAGGTTTAACATAAAAATTTAAATTATAACCAGGAACTAAATTTTTAGTAGACCAAGAATTAACATTTGCTTCATCAGCATTTAAATAAATATTGTACATTACCCTTTGGTTTTTTGTAATTTTGTCACTAGAAAATTGGTTCGTTAATATACCATTTTTTTGTTCTATATTTTTGCTCTTATCGATACAATCAAAACCATAAATCTGTCCACTTAAAAACAGCAATATAGCTATAACCAAAAACTTTAAATTTTTCATCTCATTCCTCCTATAAAAGGCTAAATTTAGCCAAATCTTACGTATAAAATTTGGCTAAATTTACCCCGCACAAGGCGGGAGCTGTTTGGATTAGTAAAGGCCAAATTTGCCATCTTTTCTTTTGTATAGTACTCTAAGTTTAGCATCTATGTCGTTAAAAACAATGAATTGATCTTCGCTATTTTTTAACTTTTTGAGAGCTTCGTCGATTTCTAGTGGTTTATAAAGTTCAAGCTCGATTGGAACTATCTCATCAGCCTCAAAGTCGCTTATAGCGTTAGCTCTATCAAGCACCATCTCTTTAAGCTCATCTTTGTTTTTGTGAGTAGTAGCTTTGTCATGATGGCGACGAAGAACTTTGGAAGCTCTGTCCGCGATACTATCAATTGCAGCGTATAGGTCCTTGTCTTTGCCACCGATGACGATAGTGTCTTTGCCTGCTAAATTTAGAGCTAAATCTACATTAAAGCCTTTTTTGCCTTGTCTTTCGTCAGCTGAGATTACGCACCTTGCAGATATTATATCAAGGCCATATTTTTCTAACGCCTCAAATGCACTGTAAGCGTAGTTTTTGATCGGCTCAGTCAATTCGAATTGTTTGCCTACTAGATTAATATTCATTTTGTTTCCTTTCATTATGGTATAGCGGTAGTTCTATAGACATACCTTAGGTTTGGGTCAGAATTTGGAGTGCCCTCGACGACTACATCTATGATGGCGGCGTTATAAGATATCTCAGTAGCAGGATCTATAGATATACTATTTGGTAAGCGGTGAGCTACACTACATGGGCCAATACCATTGACGATAGTGTTATTTGCATAATAGAGATCAACTTTTATCTTGTATAGTGGGGTATTGGCGTTTGGATAAAAAATCACTACCTCTTCTAGGCAATTTTGGGTATAGTCGTGCATCTGCATAGCCATAATGGTATAATCTACAGCGTTTAGTGCTAAAATTTCAGCTTGCTCTTTGAGATATACATCGCCTGCTTGTTTGGCTGATTTACTAGCAAAAGATAATCCTAAAGCTCCTATTGTAGCTACAAGAACTATAAATATCATTGCCATTATAAGTGCAAAACCTCTTTTCATAATATCACCTTTGCTTTACAAACTCTAAAATCAAATCTACTATCTTTTACACCTTCTAACTCTGGGTCTTTGACACATATTTTCATATCAACACTTCCATAATTACCACGAAATCTAAACATAGTGACATTATTAGCTAAAATTTGATGATTTGTATTGGTATTAAAATAATCTGTGTATTCCTCATTATCCCATGGTCTATAATCATAAAACAAAACTAGATCAAATGTCCCATCGGCTCTAATACCCCCTTCTGTAAAATGCCCTGTAGTTTCATCTACAAGCCCTGGTGCTATAGTATAAGCAGTTTGTACCATATAATATATAGAACTTGTATTTGTTGGTAAAGTAGTAAATGTTATAGGCGTTGTACTATCCTTATCAATAGTAACTTTTCCAACATCTGAGACAATACCACTTTTATCATATCCCCAAGAACCTACTCTAGATACTGCGGAATCAAAAATAATAGCCACATTGTTAAAATCAGTACTTTTATAGCTATTAAAATTACTTCCTGGTGTTGCCACTGATTTTGATAGTGCAACTTCTGTTGTGTGATTTGGAAGTATTCCACTCCATCCAGCAACACTCGGTGCTGGTTGATTAAATCTAGTATATTCGTATATGCCTATCCATTCAAGAGTTCTATGCCTATCTGTCGTCTCATCTAAAGTAACATTTGAAACTCCTGGGCCTCTAGCGATGGCAGTAGCACGAACTCTATCGGCAAAAAGATTTGAAATTTGATCGAGTAAAATTTGACTTTGGCTCTCAAGTTTATCAACGCTTCTTGAAAATATATAATTTGTATACATATTGGTATATATATTGACAGTAAATAATGATATGATGCCAAGGACAACGATTACAAAAATAATCTCTATCATAGTAAAAGCTTTTTTCATTATTATCTCCTTTTAATTGTTGTCCCCCAAAGGTGCTATATTAAAAGCAAAAGTTCTAAGAACTGTTGAAAAAGTACTGTTGTTATCTGTAGCAGTGATAATAACGCTTTTGATATTACTTACTCGATTGCCTGGATCTGTAGGATCTATAGCTGGAAAAACAATGCATATCTTTTGACTATTTATATAACCATTTCTACCATTATTGCAATTCATCTCCCCAGGTAAATTTATTAATCTATCACTAACATAATTAACCGCAACACTTATACGTGCGTCTGTAACAAAATCACCATCATCTATAAAAGAACGAATTCGATAATTTCTATTTTGAAAATCATCTATATCATTAAAGGGATCAGGACCATTACTAACAGCTTTAAAATTAGCATATGGTGTTGGATTAAAATTAGCATCGGCCACTAAAGTGGTAGTATCTACACCAGTTGCATTTAATGCATAGCCTCGCCTTGAAGGTCCTATACCGAGCCTATTGGCAGTATCACCAGTGGTGTCACCATTAGCTATTTGGTTATGAAGTGGGACCTTATTATTCCAATCGCCACAACTTTTATAATCAGTCACATCTTTGCAAATCTCTATGCTACCATAAGCTGCACTATCCCATGGAAACTTCATCATCATCAATGCTTCTGATTTAGCGTGAAAGATTAGCTCTTGTTTAAGAGCCATTTCGTTTGATTGCTGCGACATAATCACTATTCTAGGAAGTGCGGCAATGCCTATAGCCATCACAACTATAGTCAAAACCAGCTCAAGTAAAGTAAAACCTTTTTTCATTTTATAAACCCTATCTAGCCAAAATTTGTGCCATTATACTATATTTTGTGCTAAAAAACAATTTAATTTAATAAAATAACAATGTAAATTTAAATCTCAAGGCAAATTTAGCCTGTAAATTTGCCTAAATTTACAGACCTATTCGCCCTTTGAACTCGCCTCTACAGCTTTAAAAAATGCACTCCTAACCCCGCACTCTTCTAGGGCTGCAATGCCTTTGATAGTAGTGCCACCAGGTGAGCAAACTCTCTCTTTTAAAAGTGCAGGATGAGAGTGTGTTAAAAGCCTATCCATACTAAAAAATAGTCCATTTACTATATCTGATGAAAGGTCGTTTCTAAGGCCAGCTTTAACGCCAGCATTTGCCAAAGCCTCAGCCACAAGTGCAAGGTAGGCTGGTGCACACCCGCTTAAAACTCCTGCAACATTAAATGAGTTTTTATCACCTGCGTCAAAAACTCTGCCAAACTCACTAATGATTTTAAGAGCAGTTTCACGCTTAGAAGTGGCGATATATGGCGTAAGCGAGGCTTTATAGCTTGCGGCAATATTTGGCATACAACACAGCTTTTCTCTAGCCGCAATCCCGTCCAAATCCTCCAAATATGTCCTAGCAAGTATGCTAATTAGGCAGTTTGCCTCTCCTTTTAGCTTAAGCCCTATGCTAGCTAGTGCGTAAGGCTTAAAAGCTAGGATGATATTTTTGTCGGTTATATCAAAGCTTTCACTATAAGTTCCTATCTCAAAGCCTTGAATTTTGAAGCTTTGAAGTTTAGCTTCATCTCTACCAATTATTGTAACCTTAAATTTATCTTTGATCCCATTTGCAATAGCTGTAGCCATCGCTCCACTACCTAGTATATAAACTTCCATATCCATCCTTTCAAATTCAATGTGAAATTATAGATAAAATTGATAAATTTTACAAAAATCGCACTTTTATTGCTTCATTAATCATAAATATAGTAAAATTAAAATTTAATTATAAATCTCAAAAAGGAAATTTATGAAATATGCCAAATTTACTTTGATATTCTTAGTCGTAGCTTTTTTAATTGGATGCAATACCAAAAGCTCATCAGGGCTCTTTAATCTCCCACCTGAGGGCTGGTACCATGAAATTTTATCAGACCTTAAAAACAAAGATTTTGAACAAGCCGAGAAGCACTATGTCTCATTTTCTAGCGAACATATCAATTCACCACTGCTTGAACCAACACTTCTTATAATGGTGCAAGCCTACATAGAAGATGAAGAGTATGTCAAGGCTAATGAGTATATTGATGAGTATATCAAAAGATTTGGTGACGCATCAAATATCGAGTTTGCTCAGTATCTAAAAATCAAGGCTAACTATGAGTCATTTATCAGACCAAACCGCAATCAAGGTCTTATGCAACTAAGTATCAATCAGATCAATGATTTTCTCACAAGATACCCAAATAGCGAATTCGGGCCACTTGTAGAGACAATGAAAGTTAAGTTTAAACTAGCCAACCACTACCTAGATATGAATATCCAAGATCTATATGAAAGAACTGGCAAGAAAACTTCAGCTGAAATTTACAAACAAAGAGTTGAAAACTCAGCTATGAAAGACGCTAATCTTCAGCCCCCAGAACTTCCGTGGTATAGGTCGATATTTGAATAAAGGAGAGAAATGTTACAAATAAATGAAGCACAAACTTTTCCAATGGAACTGCCTATAATAGTAGAAGATGAGCTGTTTTTATACCCATTTATGATAACTTCTATATTTTTAGGCGATGATGAAAATTTAAAAGCCCTAGAACTAGCCATTAAAAATAGATCAATGGTGATGGTAGTGCCATCAAAGAGCGATTATAGTGGTGCTAGAGACTTTAAACACATATATAAAGCTGGCGTCATCGGCAATATAATGAGACGCATAAATATGCCTGATGGCAGGGTCAAAATCCTTTTTCAAGGGGCGTTAAAAGGTGAGATAAAAGCTGAAATCTCAGCCGATCCGCTCGTTGGAAGTGTGGATATAATAGATACTAAATTTAGCAATAAACTCAAAGTCGAAGCTCTTTTGAATGTCCTAAAAGAACGCATTGTCAGTCTATCAAATATCACTCATCTTTTTCAGCCCGATCTTTTGAAAAATATAGAAGAGAGTAGCGACGCAAATAGAGTGTGCGATCTCATACTAAACTCACTTCGTCTCAAAAAAAGCGTGGCTTATAGATTTTTTATCCAAACAGATATGGAAAAGAAAATTTTTGATTTGATTGATTATGTGAGCGAAGAGATTGAGGCAAATAAACTAGAAAAAGAGATAAAAACCAAGGTGCACTCTAAGATTGAAAAGACGAATAAAGAGTATTTTCTAAAAGAGCAGCTAAGGCAAATTCAAAAAGAGTTAGGAAGCGATAACGACAAAGAAGAAGAGATCAAAGAATACCGCAAAAAGCTTGAGATCAAAAAGCCATTTATAAGCACCGACGCTTACAAAGAGATAAACAAACAGATCGATAAATTTGCTAGAGTTCATCCTGATTCAGCAGACGCAGCGGTGGTGCAAAGCTACATTGACTGGGTTTTGGAAGTGCCGTTTGAGAAATTATCTAAGAAAAATCTCTCAATTGATGATGTCAAAAAAGAGCTTGATAAGGATCACTACGGGCTTGAAAAACCAAAAGAGAGAATAGTTGAGTATTTTGGATTAAGAGAGCTTTTGGAACTTAGGGGGCAAAGTTCCAAAATCAACAACGGCATAATTTTATGCTTTGTAGGGCCCCCTGGCGTTGGTAAAACTAGTCTAGCTAACTCTATCGCAAACGCCCTAAAACGAAGCCTAGTGCGTATAGCTCTTGGTGGGCTTGAAGATGTAAATGAGCTAAGGGGGCATAGAAGAACCTATGTTGGGGCGATGCCTGGTCGTATAACTCAAGGGTTAATTGAAGCTAAAGAGATGAATCCGGTGTTTGTATTAGATGAGATAGATAAAATCTCTAAAAATTTCAGAGGCGATCCGACTGCGGTTTTGCTAGAGATATTAGACCCTGAACAAAATAGTAAATTTAGGGATTATTATCTAAATTTTGACATAAATTTAAGCAAAATCATCTTTGTAGCTACCGCAAATGACGCTTCGATGATACCAGCCCCACTTAGAGATAGGATGGAGTTTATATTCTTAAGCTCATACACACCACAAGAAAAGTATCAAATCGCCAAACGCTACCTAATCCCTCAAGAACTCACCAAGCACGGCCTTAAAAACTCAGATGTCACAATAAGCGATAGTGGTCTAAAGTTAATCATCAGCGACTACACTAGAGAGAGTGGCGTGAGAAATCTAAGGCGAAAACTAGCTGATATATTTAGGAAAATCGCGGTTGAAATTCTAACCAAAAAAGTAACTGATAAGGTTAATATCTCAGTTAAAAATCTAAACAACTACCTAGATAAAAAGGTCTATGAGATAGATGCGGTGGATAAAAAAGATGTCGTTGGTGTGGTAAATGGGCTAGCTTGGACTAGCGTTGGTGGCGATATCTTGCAAATCGAAGCTATCAAAATCAAAGGCAAAGGCAAACTAAGCATAACCGGCCAACTTGGCGATGTGATGAAAGAATCCGCTCAAATCGCCCATAGCGTGGTAAAAGTGTTAATTGATGAAAAGAAAATCAAGGTTAAATCTGATGAAGAGCAAATTTATAACCTTTATGACCTTCATATCCATGTCCCTGAGGGTGCTACGCCAAAAGATGGACCGAGTGCTGGCATAACGATGGCTACAGCAATCGCTTCGATACTCTCAGACCAAAAGGTTAAACACGATATAGCAATGACTGGCGAACTAACCTTGCAAGGCAAAGTCCTTCCAATAGGTGGGCTCAAAGAAAAATTAATCGCAGCCCACAAGGCCAAAATCAAAACCGCTCTAATTCCACACAAAAACTACAACCGCGACCTTGATGATATCCCTGAAGATGTAAGAAAAGATATGCAAATTCTACCTGTAGATACGATAGAGGATGTGCTAAAACTAGCACTTTGCTAGGGATTTGATGACGCGTAAATTTGGCAAACTTGAAAGTTTGTCAAATTTTATTTTTTGAAAATTATATTATTTTGAGATTTATTTAGAGTTAGCATTTTGCTCTATGAGATAAATTTAAGCTAAAAAATTAAGTAAATTTTACTCATCATATCTCTTTTGCTTTTTAGCTAAAATAAGCTCTTATATCTATCTTTTTGTATATTTTAACCACTAAATTTGATATCTTTTGGTGGTTATTTGATATTAGAATTTAATCTCTTTTGAAACTCGTTTGAAAATTTATTTGAAAATTTGCCCGGTAAATTTGAATAAATTTTTGTTAATTTTGCTATTTTTACTGTTTTTTATCTAAACAAAATAGCTTAAATTCTTAAAAATTTAACTTTTTAATTTAATTTATAACCAACCACAAAAGGCATAATAACTAAATTTTAATACAAATTATAAGCAAATATTTCACCTAATTAATTATCGATTAATTTTTGATTTTTATTTTTTCAAAAATTTATCTGAGTTTTATTGCAAGAAGTGTTTATCAAAATTTTTAGAGTTATACATCCCGCTCTCGTAGGCATTAAATTAGCCTTATACGCATTTTCGCACTTTTGTATATCCGCTCTGATAACCTATATTTTTAAAGTTATTTTTCGTTATTAAAGTGCGTTATAGTTTAAATTTTATCACTTAGCTTAATAATTTATTAAAAATTAACAATCAAACTTTAAAAAATTAAAATTAGCGATAATTATGTCTAAAATTAACCCAAACAATATATCAATCGCTCAAATTTAACACAAATAACTAATAAATTTACGAGCGATAGTCTGAGTTAATCTCCACATATTTATGGCTCAAATCACACCCATAAGTGGTGAATTCATCCTGTCCTACGCCAAGTTCGCAAGTTATTTTAAAGCTATCTTTTTGCATAATTTTGTGAGCTTTCATCTCAGTCTCTGCGTCAAGTTCGGTTTTGACATTGCCAAATTTATCCCTACCAAAAATCAGCAAATCGTCAAAATAGATATTTAGCCTATCTTCATAGCACTCAACCCCACTCGCTCCGATAGTTGAAGCTATTCTCCCCCAGTTTGGATCCTCTCCAAAAAGTGCAGTTTTGACTAAAAGCGAGTTTGATAGCATAGTTGCGGCTTTTTTAGCCTCACTCTCATCTTTTGCACCCTTTATCTCAAAAGCGACTACTTTGTTTGAGCCCTCACCGTCTTTTAATATCATCATAGCTAAGTTTTTAGTTATCATATCAAGTGTGGTTTTAAAAGCTAACTTGTCATAGCCATTTTTGCCACTAGAGCACAAAAAAACGGTGTCATTTGTAGATGTGTCGCCATCCGTGCTTATTAGATTAAAGCTCTGTTTAACCGAACTGCTTAGTAGCTCATCCATATCGCTTTTTGGGATATTTGCGTCAGTCAGCACAAAGCATAGCATTGTGGCTAAACAAGGATTTATCATACCAGCACCCTTACAAACTGCGGCGATATTAAAGCTAGTACCATCATCAAGGCAAACCTTAAAAGCCAGCTCTTTTTTGAATGTATCAGTTGTCATCACCGCACTAGCAAACGCGTCTGAGTTTTTAGAATTAAAATCAAATTTATCAAAAGAGTTGTAGAAATTCTCTTTTTTAAGGCGGTATCCTATCACGCCGGTTGAACTCATTATAGGGTTAATCAGCTCAATATGAGAGCTTAAATTTGCAAAAATATCATCAATATCGCTCACCCCAGCTTCGCCTGTCATCGCGTTAGCGTTTTTGGAATTTGCGAGAATAAAATTGCTCTTAAAGCCCTTTTTGTATCTTAGAAAATGCCTAATTGGTGCAGCTTTAAAAACATTGCTAGTAAAAACCCCACTCACTTCAAAGCTCTCATCACTTCTTATAAATCCAACATCAAAGCCCTCTTTTTTAAAGCCGACATTTACCCCACCACAATAGAACCCATCAACATTCTCAAGCCCATTTTTTAAACTAAAAATTTCAAACATATTTTATCTCCTGCGGTTTGTATCTTTGCGTGATTAGCTTTTTGGCAAATCTTATCCCATCAGCTGTTCCAACTACGAAAAGTTTTGCATTTGTTCCTATGATAGTTTCGCCACTTGGCATAGGGATAAACCTCTCATTTTCGTCCAAAATCCCAATAATATCAGCACTTGTTAACTCTCTAAGTCTAGTCTCTCTTATGCGTTTAAATCTCACCCACGAATACTCAGGCACCAAAATCTCTTCAATATCAATGAGTGAGCTTTTTTGATACAAAAATCTATCAAGCATATTTTCCATATCTGGACGCACACTTATCGCACTTAGGCGTTGAGCGGCTAATTTGGATGGGGAAATGACTGAATTTGCCCCTAGCTTTTTGAGTTTTTCTAGGTCTAGTTCGTTGTCAGTAACTGTCATTATAAAGTAAGGCTTATCTCTTTGAAGCTCTTTTTCATAAAGTCTAACAGTTGCTATTATAGCGATATTGTCCGCTATATTTTCACTCAAAGAGATCACACCCTTTGCACTAGATAGGTGAGCTTTAAGAAGGGTTTTTTCGGTGTGAGCTTCACCAACTATGTAGTAAGGATATCTATTTTCTTGGGCAGTATTTTCAAGGTTTGGGTCATTATCAACCACCACAAACGGTATGTGATTTTCTCTAAACTGCTTAGCAAGTTCTACAGTGTAGATATTGTTATAGCATATAACTATATGGTTTTTTAGCCTTGCGATTTTGTAAATCATACTTCTTTCTTTTATCAGCCCTACAAGTTTGCCTTTGTTAATTATCTCTATAACAAGACCCATTGAAAATGTAAAAACTACAAATCCAAGCAGTATAAAACATATAGTAAAAATTCTGCCTGCCATAGTGATATGAGCAACCTCAGTATATCCTAAGGTCGTAAATGTCATCCCCGCTTGATAAAACGCATCTGCAAGGGAAAATTTGCTAAAAACTATATATCCCAAAGTTCCGATGAGCATCATCAAAACTATCAAGATAGCAGGCAATCTAAAAAATCTAAACTGCTCGTAAAGTTCAGTATCTACATCAATATCAGGCTTAGATGAATCTTTCCAATCAAGAAATTTCTTGAATTTTTTTATAAGAGACATCTAAGCTCTTTTTATCCTAAACTATTTTGAATTTTTTCTAAGAGTTCTTAGAGTTGAAGCTGCAACTTTGATTTTTTTGCTTGTTCCATCTTCAAGCCTTACTCTAATAGTTCTAAGGTTTGGTAAAAATCTTTTTTTGGTTCTATTGTTAGCGTGACTAACGCTATTGCCAACCATTGCACCTTTGCCTGTTAAATCGCATCTTTTTGCCATTGTCTAATTCCTTATGATTTTAAAATGAAAATAAACGCTGATTATACCAAATCATAGTTCAAATTTAACTTAAAGCAGTTTTGAGTTATAGTTTTATGAGAATTTATGATTTAAGAGTGTAAAATACAAAATTGATTTAAATTTAAAGGTAAAAAATGTATGTAGCACCAAGTATATTATCGGCTGATTTTTTAAATTTAGAAAAAGAGATAAAAGCCATCTGTGAAGCTGGGGCGGATCTAGTGCATATTGATGTGATGGATGGACATTTTGTGCCAAATCTAACTATCGGCCCACTTGTAGTAAATGCCGTTAGCAAGATTAGTAGCATTCCACTTGATATACATTTGATGGTAAAAAATGTAGGATTTTTTGTGGATATGTTTTTGCCACTAAAGCCAAAATTTCTTAGCTTTCATATAGAAGAAGAGACTCATCCACTAAGAATGATAGATCATATCAGAAAAAATAGCGTTAGCCCAGCAATAGTGCTAAATCCGCACACTCCGGTAAGCTTGCTTGAATATATTATCAAAGAGGTTGATATGGTGCTTTTGATGAGCGTAAATCCGGGCTTTGGCGGTCAAAGCTTTATCCCATCAACACTTCACAAAATTTCTCAATTAAGAGAGCTAATTGATAAAAGTGGTGCAAAATGCATGATAGAGGTTGATGGTGGTATAAACGGACTAAATATCGCAGACATAGAAGAGGCTGGAGCAGATATAGTGGTGGCTGGAAACTATATATTTACATCAAACAATTACAAAGAATCAATTAAATCATTAAAGCTAGAGTTTTGAGTCCAAAATTAGAAAATTTTATAAATTTGCTTGCAAAAACAAGCCTAAACCACTATGATTTTTTGCAAAAAGCCTACGATATCGATGAGATAAGAGAGCTTTTTGAGCCAAAAGATTTTAATAATTGGAAGCTTCTTGGATTAGAGCTACAAAAGCTTGATAATACCAAAATCACACTCAAAACAAGGCAAACAAGCATAGAAGATGAGACTTTTTGCATAGTCGATATCGAAACAAATGGCGGAATCAAAACAGGTCAAATCATCGAAATTGGTGCTATAAAAATAATGGATAATGAAATTTTGGATGAGTTTAAAACTCTAGTGTATGCCAAAGAGATCCCTGAAAATATCAGCGAACTGACTGGAATTTATGTTAGCGATTTAAAAGACGCACCGCCACTTAAAGCTGTGCTTGAAAAATTTAGGCTATTTTTGGGAACTTCAGTTTTTGTGGCTCACAATGTCAAATTTGACTATGAATTTATCAGCAAAAGTTTGCAAAATTTAGGCTATGGAATGCTTTTAAATAGACGAATTTGCACGATAGAACTTGCAAGAAGAACTATTCCAGCTCAAAAATATGGTCTTGAAAGCTTAAAAGAGCAGCTTGGAATTAGTGGCGTTCATCACAGAGCCCTAAGTGACGCAATTAGTGCGTGGGAAGTGTTTAAAGTAAGCTTACAAAGAGTTCCATGGAGCGTGCAAACTACTGAAGACTTAATCACATTTAGTCGCACCGCCCCGAGTGTAAAAATACCAACAATCAAAATAGACGCACAAAATCAGTAAAATCTATAATACTTAGATTATCAAAATTATCCCTAAATGGTAAAATTTACTTAATTAAATAAATTTAGTATATTATACTAAATTTATAAGTATTATTTTATCGTTGCTTTGCTATACTTCGCTAAATTTTTCAAGGAGATAGTATGGAATTTTTAGAATACCTATTAGCACTTTTTGTGTTGTTTTTGGTTCTATTTTGACCCAAAAAAGAAGCTCTTGCTTTTAAACTTCTTTGGGTTTGTATAGGTTTGGACGCGGTGTTAATAGTAGCTAGTGCGTCAAGTTGGCTACCTGGATTTAATCTATAAGGGATAAATTATAAAATTTTTAAATCAAAAAAATTTTACTTTAATAGTCACTCTAGCCATTTTTCTCATACTTGTTATTCTTGTTGGTATGGCAAATATCTATCTTGGCTTTTTATAAAGGCAGAGCCCTTGCTTGCTTTGTGGACACGAGAGATTTGGGATGATTTTGGTTGGAATTACTGGTATTTTTATGCTAAGATATGGCGTTAAAATCAAATATATTGCCACAGTTTTTATCATAGCATTTTGGTTTATGTTTGAAGGGCTTAGACATATGGTTAACCACGCCGCTAGAGATATCGGAATGGGCTTTGGAGAGGCGATTTTGGGCTTCACACATATACGGCGTTTGTGGTGTATTGGATAGTTATTTTAGCGATGGCTTTGATGATGTTTTTTATCAGACCAAACAACGAACTAGGCAAAGAGATCGCCACTGAAGAGCTACAAATAAAAGAGTTTTCACCATTTACAAAAGCAGTTGGAATTTAGCTTTTATAGTAGTGTTAAGCAATACTTTTCAATTTTTGCTTACAAACGGCATTCCACCATATGGCAGAAGCGGTAGCCCTGCTAGATTTACACCAAATATCGCCAAATCATCTCAGTATTGGGATAATCACCACTGGCATGAAAACTTTAATCTCGGTAAAGCTAGCCTACTTGGAACCAATCAAGGTCCAAAACCCTATGTTCTTGGAATCAACGAGTATGATTTAAACCTAGACCTAAATTTTGAAAATCTGCCTTTTAAAGGTAGCGATACTAAGATCCAAATCTTATCTGAAAAAGAGATAGGATTTAAAACAACAAGTGCTTTCAAAAAGCCTGTAGCTGGTGGAATTGCGTATGATAGAGTAAATGATGAGTTTGCAATAATTGGCGTTGGTGGCTCTGTATATTTTACAGATGACGAGTTTAAAGAAGCAAAAAACTATGCTATCATCGATCAAGTCAATGGAATGGACGCTCCTATTAGCGTTGGTGCGTCGTATTTTGGTAGCCAAAAAGTTGTCGCAACCGCTTATAGCAAAACAATTTGGGGCGTGATGAATAGTGATGAAATCGATGAAAAAGTTCAGTGGAAATACTTAAGAAAAGTTAATGGAAACTTAATGCTAATATTTAATAGAAGTAGAGCCAGTGTGATGACAACAAGGCTAAAAAAGCCTATATCCTAAACCTTGCAAAAGACCCTAATAGCGAGTTTGCGTATATGATAAGCATTCTGGTTAAAAAGTCTCCAAAGACGATTTTGCTTAAATTTGACACAACAGACAATCAAATTAGCGAAGAAACTGTGCTTAAATTTGATGAGAGTTTATCTCTAAAAAATGGGGCTAATGTAAGTGATTTGTATATAGTTGGGGCTGATATAATTGATGGCAAAATGCTAGCTCTCTCTAAAAGCTTCAGTACTTTGATTGAGATAAATTTAAGCTCAAAAACCATAACAAATGCTTACAAACTGCCACAAATTGGTGATTTTAGCGATATAGCAATCAAAGGCGAAAATCTTTTTGTACTCTTAAGGGTTGATGGCAAAGACAAGGTTTATGTGCTAAATAATCCATTGTATTAAACCAATTTAGACCAAAACGATTGTTTTGGTCTAAGATTAGGTTATTTTATACTGCTATCAATTATTTTTTGGCTTTAAATTTGCAAATTTAATGATACAATTACTACTAAATTTTAGGAAATATATGAATTTACAAAACTTTTTAATAACCAAATTTGGCATAATATGTTGTGGTTAGCATTTGGACTTTTATCAGCATTTTTTGCTGGAATTGTAGCGATTTTGGCAAAAATTGGGCTTAGTGGAAGTTTTAGTTCAAACCTAACAACCCTAATCCGCTCAGTTATAATTACAGCTTTTGCGTGGATTTGGCTAATTTGTCTAAATTTACAGGGTGAAATTTACTCTCTAAGCTCTAAAAACTGGCTGTTTTTGCTACTCTCAGGCTTTGCAACTGGTGCGTCGTGGCTATGCTATTTTAAAGCTTTGAGTTTGGGTGAAGTTAATAAAGTAACACCAATTGACAAGTTAAGTACGCCACTTGGGATAGTTTTTGCGCTTTTAATATTAGGTGAGAGTTTTAATACTTTAAAGTGGCTAGCTGTAGTTTTGATAGGATTTGGGGTAATTTTGATGACAAAAGGCTCAACACAGATAAATAGCATAAATTTAAAACTAAAATCTACTAATAAATTTAAAAACTTCAGAGTTTTAGAGTGTTTAAAGAGAAATTTATGGCTAATTTACGCTTTGCTTTCAGCTATTTTTGCTGGATTAACTGCGATTTTGGCTAAAATATCTTTGGATGGGATTAACCCAGATATCGCCACAGCAATAAGGTGCGTGGTGATAGTTTTGATGGCGTGGATAGTGATTTTATATGGAAGTGAGAGATTTAAATTTATAGAGCTTTTTAGGTATAAAAAAGAGCTTTTGTTTATTGTTTTATCAGCATTTGCGACTATAGCTTCGTGGCTATGCTACTTTAGAGCCTTAAATCTTGGCAATGCAAGTGCGGTGATAGCTATAGATAAGCTTAGCATTGTTTTTACGGTTGTTTTTTCATATATTTTATTTAAAGAGAGACTTAGCAAAAATGGAATATATGGACTTTTGATGATAGTAGCGGCAAATATAATCTTAGCTTTTGGCTAGATAATAAATTTATAAATCTTAATTGAAAACTATTTATCTGCAAAATAATTCTTAGTAAATTTATATCACTTAGTCTTAATTTGTAAATTTACAATCTTAATTGAAAACTATTTTTGGCAAACAGCCCATTTATATCACTTAATTTAAATTTATACTTTATAAAATAACTATTTATAAAGGGGAAAGGGTATCTATTTTTCTTTCTAAAGAAACTACCCTACAACTTCATCTTTGGGTCGCATATGCTGATTTTACAGGAAATCTTTTGCTACGCAAAAACGCGTTGCTGATTTTACAAGAAATCTTTTGCTACGCAAAAACGCGTTGCTGATTTTCATAGGTGTGTTTTAAGGGAGCATACTGATAGTATGTGACCCAAAAACACATATAAGAAAAGCGTTAAATCCAGCCGAGTTGAGGAATAAACAATAATAAATTTGATAAACAAATAAACAATATAAGGAGGACAGGGGCTTCAAAGTTGCGAGGACCAGCCACTGTCCCCCTTAACAACCCACAACCCTGACCGACGCTAGAGATGCGGATAGTAGTTTGCTTACGCAAACATCCGCAGATTATTTAAATTAAAAACTTATTTACAAATAAACAATTTGGGGCAGACATTCAGATATCCGATTACAGAAAACAGAGAACGGATTTTTGACTTAAATTTGGTTAAATTTATCTAATTGTAATTTTTAATTAGATTAGTAAAATCAAATTTGAGTAAAATGCCTAGAATAACAAAATAAAACTTAAATTTGCAAATAAATAATTCAAGAGAGATTGTGTGTAATTAATAAAATCGTAGTGGACTTTCAAGGGCACGCACTTATGGTGCATAAGCACAAAAAGTTCGCTAGGATTTAGGATAAATCCAAGCCAGGTTGGGAAATAAAAAATAGCAAAGATACTAACAATTCAAGACAGTATCGGCGTAGTTAATTTAAACTCGCACCATCCCACGAAGGAGCATACTTTTAGTATGTGACTGCTGTGGGTGGTAAGAGTTTAGTTTAAATCCGTCATTAGTGGGGAATAATTTTACTCATTCCCCTTTCTTAGATAATCTTGCAAAGCCTTAAGCTCTTCATCATTTATCTCAGTCTTTCTAAAAAATGGCATTGAGTGTTTTCCGTTTCTTACATAAAACGCTATAAAATCACTTGTTAGATCCTCCCTTTCTTCAAGCACAGCTGGAACACCTGTATCTTTATATAGAACTGCTAAAGCATTAGTTCCTGGCATATTTTTAGCGTGACAAGTAGCACACCAGTATTGATAGATCTCTTTTCCTTTGGTTTTTGAACTCTTATCATTTGAACTATTTTCACCAAAAGATAGACTAATACTAACTGCTATTAAAAGTATAAATTTGATTAAATTTTTCATTTGTTATCCTTTTTTGCTTCTCTTACAGCTTTTGGCCAAATCCCACCTCTACCAGGTGCGATAATACCATTTGGATCAATTGTATCTTTTAGGCTCTCTATAAAGCGTCTTAGAATATGATTGTTGTATGAATATACATTCATAACATCATCTTGGAATGTTGGGGCTGCTCTGTAATCACCCCAGCCATTTTTAGCAGCAACTTCTATCATCTTTCTAAATGCTACTCTCATCTTTTTGTTGTGTTCTATGTCGGTGCGAGAGTTGCCAAAATTTAGCATAAAACAAAACGCCCTATACATCCAGCTTCTAGGGTGTGAAAAAGGTGTAATTGGCGATGGCATTCCTAGTTCGTGGAAAACTTCGATATAGGTATCTTGACACTTCATTAACTCTTTGCCATCTCTAGGGATTATCGGTGAGAACCACACATGCCCATCTTGGGGCTCAAGCACTTCGCCCCTTGTGCTTAGCCAAAATATCTCCATATTTGGCACACCTAAAGTAACTTTGTGTTTCATCTCTTCTATCTTTTCAGGCTCATCTTTGACACTAAATTTCTCTAAAATTTCAATATTTGAGCCTTTTATTTCGCTAAATCTAGCTTTAATATACTCTATGTCTGCTTCTACACTTGCTTTATTTCCATAGATTGGAATGTCGATTTGCCAGTAAGGAATCTTATTTCTCATAGCGTAATCTTCAATTTTAGCGACATCTGGCAAGCCATTTTTTGAAGTTAGATATGATTTTAGCTCTTCATTCATCGGTTTGCCGTGTGGTGGATTAAGTGGACTTCTATAAAGTGGCCAACCACAGATAAATGAATCTTCAAGGTAGTTTAGAATTTCAACTATCTTTATAATGTCATTTCTTTTTGGTGTTGTAAGGCTAAGAAGTGCATAATACTCCGGTTTAGGCATCATCCAAAAGCCCATCTTTGTTACTATTCCAAAGTTTGATTGAGCAAATAGTCCATCTACATAAGCACCATACCCATATTTATTCTCAGCAAATGTTTTAGCCCCAGGCAGTGCACCCATTCCTGTTCTCATTAGTTCGCCATTAGGAAGCACAACCTCCATTCCACAGTGTGAGCCAAAATGATCTCTATACATTCCATAGGTGTATCCCCAGCCGTGATCTAGGGCGTTTCCTACTGGACTTCCCCAACCAGGATCTGGAATATCTAAAAATACATTTAAATTATTTTTTTTGCAGTATTCATATAAATCAAAATAACTAACACCGGGCTCTAAAATGCAAAAATTTCTCTTATCGTCAACTTCAATGATTTTATTCATTCTTTTTAGATCTAATACTACATCACCTCTTCTATTTGGGGCTGATGAGCCATAACCTAGATTTTTACCTGTTGAGATTGGAAAGAGTGGGATTTTATACTCATTTGCAATTTTTACTATTTCTTGCACCTCTTCAGTAGTTTTTGGGGCTAGGGCTAAAGATGGAATAGCTTCATTTGGCTCATCCCACTCGGCTGAGTATGCGTCTCTGTATAGATTAACATCATCAGGGTTATCAAATACCCACTCATCTCCTAAGAGCTTTTTAAACTCTTCTACTGCTTTTTTAAAATCAGTTTCACTTACACCAACTGGAAGTATCATATTATCTCTCCTTGCATATCTTTTGGGGCTAATATAAATGAGTATAGTTTAGCCCTATTGTTTAAATCTGTTTTTGAAGTAGCACTTAGCTTAATCTTATCACCACTTAGTATAAAATTTGAGTAAGTATAGTTTAGAGTATTTTTAAAGCTATCTTTACCTAAGGCTACATTAACTCTTGAAATCATCTCTTTTGGTAGAGTTAGATTGTGAGTTATAGTATTAGAGTTTAAATAGTGAGTG
>JALFKC010000072.1 GCA_022775765.1 Campylobacter sp.
TGATAATGAAATTTATATCTGCCAAATTATTTCCGATAAAGTTATAAATGTTCAAAATGGTGAAATTCCGCAAATTGCAAGCGATATAGGATTTTTACACCTTATTAAGTTTGTAAGAAAAATGAAATTTACCGAAGCTGACGAAAAACTGCAAAATTTTATAGAAGAAAATAAGAGGATGAATACGACGATTGAAATTGATGATTTAGATGTTATTAAAACAATTTAGATTTCAGTTTTTTAGTAAAATTACTTATTAGTATATAGATTTTGTATTTTATAATCCGCTTTTTACTTTAAAAAACAGATTATGGATTTCAAATGATTGAGTTAATAAAGTTAGCTATAAAAATATATAAAAAATTAATAACTTTTTAAAATATAAATAATATAAAATAAAAAAGCCCCAATTTAAAAATTGGGGCTAAAAATTAGTTTAATTTTTTAAAAATTAACACTTATGCCACTAATTGCTACGCCATTTTGAGTTTGAGTTACACCAGCGTTGTCAGTATAGTTAAAACTAGAATTTACCATATCGTCTACACCTTTATTTGCAAGTACTTTTTTACAAATATTCTCACCAGCATCAGTTCCATTTTCAACTGTGAGATATGCAGGTTTGTTTGTAGTAGCATCACCCTCTGTCAATGTAACTTTTATACATTTTTTACCAGCAGATTTTAATTCGCTAGTGTGAGCTGTGCCTGGATCTAACTGAACATTTGTCATTGTTTTTAGATCGGTAGCATAATTACCTTGAGATGTATAGTATGCACCCAAATCACTAATAAGAGTTGATATATTTGTAGCTGCTTTGCTTATCTCAGCATCATCTCTTGTGGCTGCTAGTCTTGGAATAGCAACTGCTGCTAAAATACCTAAAATTACGATCACGAAGATCAACTCGATCATTGTAAAACCTTTTTTCATGGTTTTCTCCTTAATTTTTATTTCACCTTACATACTCTTATGTAAAATGTTAATGAAATTATATATAGTTAATATAAATTTACCCTTAAATTTTCAATGAATTTGTGAAAATTTATAAAAGTTATATATTTAATGATAAAATTATCATACCAAAATTTGGTGCTGTTTAAAGTATAATTTAAACATTTGAAATTTAGGGCAAAATAGTAGAAATTTTAGAGTAAATTTACCATTAGGTATAGTAAATTTACTCGTCAATACTCAAATTTATCTCAAATTTTACCACCAAACGCATTACAGGTTAAATTTGCTAAATCTTAAAGCAGGAATTGATGGTCTTTATGTCCTTTGGGTCTGGTATGTGGTGAGCATAGACGCGATGAATCATCTCAAGGCTGGAGTGACCTAGGTTGCGTTGGATTAGTGTGGGGTCAGCTCCAGCTTTCATAAGAAGTGAAGTATAGGTGTGGCGAGTTATGTGAAGCCCACATTTGGGGAAGTTTAACCGCGAGAGAAGTTTGCGAAATTCGTAGTATATGTGAAAATAATCGCTTTTGAAAATTTCACCATCTAGATCTAGTTTTTGCAGATATCTTTGAAGTGAGGCGGGGATAAAGACTACGCGATTTAGCCCATTTTTGGGTGAGCTAAGCCCTAGGCGAGTTTGATTTTTGGTGATTGAAATGTAGCCTTTGTGGATATCGCTAGAGTGCAGAGCTAAAATCTCGCCACTTCTAGCTCCACTAAAAAATGCGATATACAAAAACAGCTTGAGTTCGCCTGTGGCGTGCCTAAGAAGTAATGAAATGTCGGCTTTGCTAAAGGCTATCTTGGGCTTTGGTCTGATTTTGGGCTTTGGGGCGAGACGCAAGGGGCTAACGTGGATGAGCCCTTGGGCGATGGCGAGTTTGATGGCTAGGGATGGGTAGACTAGGAGATTTTGGATGGTTTTGGGGCTAAGGCGTGAGCTTTGCATACCCGATATCGCTAGGATAAAATCGGTGCAAGTGTAGCTAGAAACTGCCTTGTCCGCAACAAAGTCAAAGAAGCGAGTGATGAAATAGTGGGCGTTTTGGATGGTGGTGAGCTTACAAGATTGTGCTACACGTCTAAGGACGATGGCACAAAAATGGCTGAGTTTGGTTGGACTTGATGGGACGCTGATTAGGTCTAGTTCTGTGTGCTGGTGTGGTGAGTTTGGCTGGGAAGTTTGGTTGCAAAGGAAGGGTTGGAAGCTTGTAGGGATTGTAGTGCGTGAAATGGCTTGTGGTTGGTATTTGTTTGGCAAAATAGCTTGAGTTTTGTAAGCTTGCTTGGATGGGGAATTGGTGCTATTTGGCAAGCTAATGGATTTTGGGGTTGTGAGTTTGAGCGTCGAGCTTGATAGGAGAGTGGTGGATTGTGATTTGGATATGAGGCTGCTTTGCGATCTGCCGGTGGTTTGTTTGGATGTGTTTAGGTTTGAGAGCTGAAATTGATTAAGAATTTGAGTGACATTAATATTTTGGATACCAAAAGGAATTTGTGTAGCTTTATTTGAGCTTTTCTCTTTGGAAATTTTAGCTAAATTTTGCGTGGTTTTGGTCTGTGAGATTTGAGTTCTAGCTTTTTGTGTAAATCCCCACAAAAATGAGAAAAAAGTTTTTACTTAAATGAGAAAATTAAGAGCTACATTTTTCTCATTTTAATGCGAAAAACTAAATATTTAAGTATTAAAAACGCTCTAAACTTCTTTTAGATTTATCTTAAACT
>JALFKC010000014.1 GCA_022775765.1 Campylobacter sp.
GAGATAGTTCAAAAACAACTCTTAATTTAACTCAAATTTTAGTTATTTTATGGCTTGGCATAGGAGCTAGTGCAGTTGGATATTTCTTATGGAACAAAGGAGCTTGCGAAGTTGATAGTGGAGTTTTGGCTATTATGAATAGCGCTTTAATCCCAACTGCTATTTTAGTAAATTTAATATTTTTTGGAGCAAAAGCTGATATTTTAAAACTTATAATTGGTGGTGGTATAATCTATCTTTCGCTACTCATTCATAAAAAAACAATGAAATATTATGGTCTAAAAAACAGTTAATTTTATATATTATTTACATTTTAGTAGTATCATCTTTTTAAAATAATGATAAAATGAAATATGAAAAGAGAGTTATGAAAAAAAGTGGATATTTTTTATAGTAATTTTACTTGTTGTTTTAAGCTATTTTAAATTTTTTAATAAAAAAGAAGAGGTTGATTATTTTACTATTAAACCAACAAAAAGGGATTTTGCAAATGTTGTAGTTGCAACTGGCGAGATTAGTGCGCAAAATTTAATAGATGTTGGAGCTCAAGTTAGTGGGCAAATTCAAAAACTTTTTTGTAAAAACAGGTGATATGGTAAAAAAAAGTGAAATTATTGCCAAGATTGATTCTGTTAAGCAAAGCAACGAAGTTGGAAAGCTAAAAGCAGAAAATGAAATTTTACTAGCCGATCTAAACGCAGGTGAAATTTCATTAAAAATCCTAAACTCAAAATACAAAAGACAAAAAACTCTTTATAAAAAAAATGCAACTTCAAAAGAGGCTTTGGATGATGCGTATGATTTAGTTGCCTTAAAAATAGCTCAAATTTCTCAAATAAAAGCTAGAGTTTTGCAAAATCAAATTGCCCTTGATACGGCTATGACAAATTTAGGTTATACACAAATTCTATCTCCGCTTGATGGCGTTGTGATTTCAACAATTGTAAAAGAGGGGCAAACTGTAAATGCAAATCAAACAACCCCTTTAATAGTCCAAATAGCCGATCTTTCAAAACTTGAGATAAATATGCAAATAGCTGAGGGTGATCTGCCTAAAGTAAAAACTGGAATGAAAGTAAGATACTCGATTTTAGCTGATCCAAATAAAAAATTTGATGGAGTTATTTCAAGCATTGATCCTGCAATGACAACTTTGAGTGATGGTATAAAAAACACACAAAACTCACAAAAAAATGAAGCTGTTTATTACTATACAAAAATTTTAGTTGATAATAGCAATAATTTTTTAAAAATAGGCATGACTACCGAAAATGAGATAGTTATAGAAGAGGTAAAAGATGCAATTTACTTGCAAAAAAACGCAATTATAAAAGAGGGCGATAAGTTTTTTGTAAAAATTTTAAAAGATGAAAAGCCAATTAAAAAAGAGGTAAAAGTTGGAATTAGTGATGGATTTTATAGTGAAATTAAAAGTGACATTAGTCAAAACGATGATATTATTTTAAATAGCGAGGCCCATCAAACCGGAGAAAACCATAAAATTTCACACCCTGGTGGAAGAAATACTAGGATGTAGTTTTGCTAAAACTTGAAAATATTAATAAAAATTTTAATCTTGGTAAAGTCCAAGTTCTAAATGATATAAATTTAGAGATTAAAAAGGGTGAGTTTGTAGCCATAATCGGACAAAGCGGAAGTGGAAAATCAACTTTGATGAATATAATTGGCTGCTTAGATACGCAAAGTAGTGGAAAATACTATGTTGATGATAAAGACATAAGCAAGTTTTCAAGCGATGAAAAAGCAAGCCTTAGAAGAAAAAAATTTGGTTTTGTGTTTCAAAGATATAATTTAATTTCAAATTTAACTGCACTTGAAAATGTTTGTTTGCCAGGAATTTATGAAGGTTTAGATGATAGAAAAACAAAAGGCTTAAACTTGCTTGATAAGCTTGATATAAAGGAAAAAGCCTATAGCAAACCAAACCAATTAAGTGGCGGACAGCAACAAAGAGTTAGTATAGTAAGAGCTTTAATAAATGGTGGAGAAGTTATTTTAGCTGATGAGCGAACTGGAGCTTTGGATAGTAAAAGTGGCATCATGGTTATGGAAATTTTGTCAAATTTACATAAAAATGGACATACAATAATTTTAGTAACGCATGATAAAAATGTTGCAAATTACGCAAATAGGATAATTGAGATAAAAGATGGAAAAATCATAAATGACGAAACTAAGAAAAATGAAAAATTTACTATACAAAATTTAGATAAAAATAAAAATAAATCATCTTTTGGATACAAATTTCTAGAAGCTTTAAAAATGGCTATAAGCTCAATTTTTTCTCATAAATTAAGATCTTTTTTAACAATGCTTGGAATTATTATAGGAATTGCATCTGTTATTTGTGTGGTGGCTCTTGGTGAGGGTTCACAAGAAAAAATTCTATCATCAATTAGAGCAATTGGAACAAATACGATAAATATCTATCCTGGAAAAAATTTTGGTGATTTAAGAGCTGGAAAGGTAAAAAGCTTAAGCGTAGATGACTCAAGAATTTTAGGAATGCAAAATTATTTAGATTATTCTACGCCAAATACTTCAACAAGTGGTGTGATAACTTATAAAAATTTAAGTTTAAATGCAAATTTAAGAGATGGCGGGGTAAATTCTCTAGCAGTTAATGGTATAGAAATTCAAACTGGAAGAAGCTTTGAATTAAGCGATATAGCAAACTCAACTTCAAAACTCTCAAATTCATTATTAATTAATTGACTAAATGGTGGAATATCTGGGTGTAATCCAATTCTTATTGTTTTGCTAGTTTGGATCTCTTGTAATGAGTTTGCACAGCAGAACACCCCCAAAACAAAACACAAAAATAACTTTTTTAACATACACTATTCTTGAAAATATATTTTTATTAGCACAAAATTTGTAAATAAATAAAATTAAGTTTTTTGTATAAAGATAGCATTGAAAAGCAAATTTGAGTAAATTTTCATCTACTCAAATTTATTAAATTTATAAAAACAAGCTATTTACGCTCTCATCGTGATAAACTCTGCGAATAACTTCACCAAATAGCGGGGCTACAGAGATGACTTTGATCTTGTCATTTTCTTGTTTTAGAGGGATTGTATCGGTGACGATTAGCTCATCAAGTGTGTCGCTTTTTAGATTTTCATAGGCATTGCCACTTAGCACTGCGTGCGTGCAATACGCCATCACGCTAGTTGCACCCCTTTGCTTAAATGCACTCGCTGCTTTGATGATAGTGCCACCAGTGTCAATCATATCGTCAATTAAAATCACATCCTTGCCATTTACATCACCTATGACATTCATAACTTCACTTTTGTTAGCCTCTTCTCGGCGTTTATCTACGATAACCATATCAAGCTCAAGTTTTTTAGCAAAGCTTCTAGCTCTTGCCACACCACCCACATCAGGGCTTGCGATGATAGGATTGGCTAGATTTTTAGCCTTAAAATAGTCATCAAATACAATTGAACCATATAGATTATCCACAGGCACATCAAAAAATCCTTGAATTTGTCCTGCGTGAAGATCCATTGTCACGACTCTATCAATTCCTGCAACTTGCATCATATTTGCCACAAGTTTTGCGGTGATTGGCACTCTAGGGGCGGCTTTGCGATCTTGCCTTGCATATCCAAAATATGGCACTATAGCGGTGATTGAGTTGGCCGAGCTTCTTTTTAGAGCGTCAGTTAGTATTAAAAGCTCCATCAAATTTACATTTGCAGGTGCACAGGTTGGCTGAATGACAAAAACATCCTTTCCACGCACACTTTCGCCGATTTGGACATTGATCTCACCATCGCTAAATCTCTTGATAGAACACTCACTAAGTGGCAAAGATAGATATTTGGAAATCTTTTTGGAAAACTCTAAATTTGCCGTTCCTGAAAATATTTTATAACCACGCATAGTCAAAATAACCTTTTAATAAATTAATCTGTTTAATAAACAAAATCTTTCAAATGGTATCAAATTTGCACTTAAATTTATAATAAAATGCGAAATTTCGCACCATAAATTTGAAATTTGCAGAATTTATAAGAGTTCAAGCCCAAATTTATGGGCTTGAAATGAAGAGTTATTTGAAGTCTAAGTTTTTGACTTGAGTATCAACTCTTTGAAGTCTGTATGATGGCTCACTTCCAACTTCACCTTTATGAAGTTCGATTCTAGCTGGTGCTTCAGGTATATTAGCGTCTATTGTTAGCTCAATATTTATGCCATATTTTGCCAAAGTGTTTGCAAGTTCTACTTGACCTTTTCTAGCATATTCTTGGCATTGACCTGTAACTCTAGCTGCTTCTTGTGGGGCGTGGAAACCATAGCTATTTTCGCTAAATGCAAAATCCCATCTAAGGTGAGCACGTCTTTGAGCCCAAAGAGTGTCTTTTAGAGCTTCGCTTATTGCCTCTTTTTGTTCGTCACCACTTAGGCTAGCAAATTCGCTATGTTTAGCAAGTTCAGCTCTAGCTTTGACAATATCTTCTATCAAAGAGTGAAGTGCGTTTTCGCATTTTCTAAGTTCAAGCGAATGGCGATTTTGGATGAAAAGTATTCTATCTTTTAGATTCTCTTCATCTTGCATATGGCAAGTTTTGCAACTTGCTGTGATATCAGCAAATGGAGTTTGAACTGTATGATTTGTGACTTTTTGAGCACCCTCTCTTTTGTATGGCATATGGCAATCTACGCAGGTTACGCCACTTCTTGCATGAATTCCAGCTGAAGTTAGCTCAGCTTCAGAGTGTTGCATTTTGACTATTGGGGCGTCGGTTTGTTTGTGTTTGTAGTCAAATTTAAAGCTTCCATCCTCAAACTTTTCATCATAGTATTTGTCAAACATCTCTATTTTGAATGCTTCGTCTTTTGGCCAGTGATTCCACGGATATACTACATTGCCCTCGGGCATATAGTATTCAACATGACACTGCATACAGACATAGCTTCTCATTTCAGCTCTAGTAGCTTTAATTCCGCTTTTTACGTCTGCTTCATAGCCTCTTTTTACCATAGCATTTACAAAAGCTGGTCTTGTAACTCTTAGGCTCATATCATCAGGGTGGTGACAATCCGCACAGCTACTTCCGAGGTGTGAGCCACCATATGGATCTTCGCCGTGTTTTTTAGCTACCATTTCCATCACATTAAAATATGGTATAGAGTTCATCTGTGTCCAAGCTCTTTTTCTAGCTTCGCCGTTTTCTTTATCTACATCAAAAAATGGCATTTCAAGCTTGCTTGCTGCAACTGGTTCTTTTTCGCTTAGATGATAATCAGGATCAAGTATTATCGCAGTTAAGTGTCCTGTGTGACAATTTACGCATCCGCCTGGCTGACCTTTAAATTTTGGAAGTCCGTGAGAGTTTAGATACTCTTTGTTATTTCTCATAGTCTCAATTTGGTCTATTTGAGTATAAAAGTGAAGTCTAGGTCTATTATAATCCACAGCAAAAGCGTATCCATCCCAAAAAGTAGTAGCCGCAGGCCATCTAATGAGCTTGCTATATGGCAAAGACCCAGCAAATGGTGTCTCATATGAGATATCTTTCATCGCAACTAAACTATCGTATTGTGATGGGAAGTTTTTGCCCCACTCTCTAATATCCGGGTTTAATTCGCTGACTTTGTGAAGCATCATCGGATAGGCTTTCTCTTCGTGCTTTTTCTCGCCGATATCAGCAAAAAGTGCAAACATAGCAGCCCCTAAAACAACTGCTACTAAAAATGCTACTGCATAAACTAATCTGTTTTTCATATTCTCTCCTAAATTTGTAATCTAAAAATTATGTGCGTGACCCACGCTTCTGTGACAACTAACGCAACTAAGTGGCTCATTTCCAGGTGCTCCAGCTTTTTGTGTGGCGTCAATTGAGTGTGTGGCATATTCGCTATGGCATGACATACAGTTATTTTGAACTATTTTCTTGCTTTTTGGGGTAGCAGAAAACGATACTGGATTGTCTTTGAAAGTTACAGCATATCCGTGGTGAAGCCCACTCTCAGCCTTCATCGTCCACTTTCCGATAAAATCGTGTGGAACATGACAATCATTACAGGTGGCAACGTGTTGGTGACCGCCTTTCATCCAGCTTTCATAGACTTGATTCATCACATGGCAGTTTTTACAGGCCGCGGGATCATCGCTCATATAAGAAAACCCCTTAGCATAGACAAAGGTAAAAAGCCCATGCCCTATAACCACGCCAAAACTAATGACTAATATCAAAATCGCAAAGAAAGATGGACGCTCTTTGATTTTTTGTAAAATACTCAAAAAACCTCCTTTTGATAAATTAACTTGTATTCTACAAAAAATTTAAAAACTATTCAATGACTTTAGTCAAAAAGTGTTGAAATTCATTAAGAGTATGTATAAAAGCTGTTTAAAAAAATTATATTTTAAATTTATCACAAATTTTAACATTAAAGTGTCATATTTTAGTAAATTTAGCGATTAATAATGCTACAATTTTAGACTATTATCTCAAAGGATCTATCTATGTTAAATTTATTATTAATTATTGGTGGCACAATAGGTGTTATAGTTGTAGCTGTATTGCTATTTGCTTTGCTTTTTAGGCGAGTAGTAAATAACAACGAAGTCCATATCGTCCAAAGCTCTACTAAAACTATGAGTTATGGTAAAGATACAGGCAATGGCAACAGCTATTATGAGTTTCCTTCGTGGATACCAAAAGTAGGCGTTAGCAAGATAGTGCTTCCAGTCTCAGTATTTCTATCAATATCCAAGATTACGAAGCTTACGACCTTGAGAGACTTCCATTTGTCGTTGATATCACTGCATTTTTTAGAATAGCGGATTCAAATTTAGCCGCTCAAAGGGTGTAAAATTTTGAGGATATGAAAAGCCAGTTAAAAGATATCATACAAGGCTCAATCAGATCTATCTTATCAAGTAGAAGTTTATCTGATATCTTACAAATCAGATCAGAACTAGGTGATAATTTTACCAAAGCGGTCAAAGAACAGCTCAAAAGCTGGGGGATTGAACCTGTTAAAAACATAGAGCTGATGGATATTAGAGATAGTGGCGATAGCAGAGTTATCCTAAATATAATGGAAAAGAAAAAGTCCTTTATAAAAAAAGAGAGCCGTATAGAGGTGGCAAATAACAAAAAAGAAGCTGCAATTGCTGAGATAGAGGCTAAAAAAGAGGCAGATGTTAAACAGCAAGAAGCTGATAAGATGGTTGGGCTTAAAACCGTTGAAAATGAAAGAGAAGTAGCAATTGAGCAAGAGTTAGCTGAGCAAAAAATCAAAGAACAGCAAAAACTTACTCAAGAAAGAGAGATGGAAGTTCAAAGGGATAAAGATGTCAAAGACACTGAGATTAAAAAGCAGGTTGAAATCGTTAGAGCCGAACAAGATCAAAGAAAGATTGAGATTGACGCTGAGGCTAGAAAAAATGCTAAAATCAAAGATGCTGAAGCTATTAAAGAAAATCAAATCCTAGTCGCTCAGGCTGATAAGGAAAAGACCTTCCTAGAAGCAGCCGCACTTCTAGAGATGAAAGATAAAGAGGCTCAAGGTATGCTAAAAATAGGAACAGCCGAAGCTGAAGCTCTAAGGCTAAAAGAACTTGCCCCAATTAACACTCAAATAGAACTCGCTAAAGAAATCGGCGAAAATGAAGGGTATCAAACATATCTAATCTCAATCCGCCAAATCGAAGCTTCTCAAGCAGTTTGTATAGAACAAGCAAAAGCTCTAACTAATGCTGATATGAAATTATCATCAATGAAGGTAGGATTGATAAAGGAATTGACAAGGTTGGTGAGCTATTTAGCTCAAATGGTGGTACAAAACTAGGGGCAATGCTTGAAGGAGTAGCTCAAAGTGGTGTTGGAAAAGAGAGCTACTTGATAAATTTGCTAATAAAAAGCAGTAAATTCGGCTAAATTTGTGGCTAATTACACTAGATAATTATGTAAAATTTGCACAAATTTATGCTTTTTGATTTGATAAATATCTAAATTTAATCTATTGATTAATTTTAATACATTAAATCAAAACCATCAACAATGCATATATAAAAGTTACAAATTTAATCTATACTATCCAAAATACAAATTAAATTACGCCAAAAGATTTGAGAATTAAGCAGAAACTATCAAACAATTACCACCAAATTTAGCAGTAATTGTTGATATAAATTAATAGTTCATAGCCAAATTTTTAGCATTTTGCATATTTTCAAATGGTAAAAACTCATATAATCCATAAATTCTATAGATATTTTCTAGCAAAAATTGATTTGGATTTAGGGTATTTCTATAAAATATTCCAAAATTATCATCATAAATTTTTTTAAAAAACTGCTCTTTGCTAAGAGTTATCATATATTTATCTATGGCTTGTTTAAGCTCGGTATTGTTTTTGGCAACTGCGGCTGACATATAATCGCTACTTCCTAAATTCAGCAAATACTCAGGAACTTCAACTGTATCGTCTATTATAGGATAGGCTAAAACTATGATATTATCATCTGCCAAACCATCTACTTTGCCCTCTTTTAGGGCTCTATAGCCGTGATTTGAACCTTCAACATAGACAATCTCAATATCTGGGTATTGTTTTAAAACTTGCTCTGCGGTTATACCTTTTTCGACTGCAACTTTTTTGCCGCTTAAATCTTTTGTATTTTTGATATTGCTATCTTTGTTTACTAAAATTCCAACTGCAGTTGAAAAGTAAGGCATTGAAAAATCGACTTGTTTTGCCCTTTCAGCAGTTTTGGTAAAGGCTTGAATGACAATATCAACTTGATTATCTTGCAAACTTTTGATCCTATCTTCAGCATTAATTGCTATAAACTCTACCTTTCCACCATCACCAACTAACTCTTTGCCAAGGCGTTTAGCAAACTCAACTTCAAAACCCTCAAATTCATTATTAACTAATTGACTAAATGGTGGAATATCTGGGTGTAATCCAATTCTTATTGTTTTGCTAGTTTGGATCTCTTGTAATGAGTTTGCACAGCAGAACACCCCCAAAACAAAACACAAAAATAACTTTTTTAACATATATTGTCCTTGAAAAAATTTCAACTATTTTAGTAAAAAAATATTAATTATTTTAAAATTTAGACGAATTTAAGCCTACCCATCTCTTAAAAGAGTGGATTTTATAATATCAAGGGTATCAAGTGCAGTATGGACTTTTGGTGCTGTTTTTGTTATCGTTTGCATTTTGAGATAATTGATTATTTGTAAATAAAAATTTGGCTTTACGAAATCTCTCGTAAGCCTATTTGAATGATGATAAATCAGTATTATGCTAGTGTAGATTTTAACTTTTGGGTCCTTATTCCAAAGTGGCTTTAGCCCTACAAATACATCGTTTTTAAATAGTTCGCTCTCAAGATATGCTTTTGTATTTTGTGGACTATCAAAGCCGTGAAAAACTTGCACATCCTCATCTCTTACAAACAAATTTTTAGAAACCGCACCTTTGATCGTCTTTAAAAATGGCTCACAGTAGTCATTATAGACTTTAACTACTGCACCTCTTTTTGCTTCATCTATCACCATTGCAATCTCTAAATACGCTTTTGCATTCGTATTTTTATCCTAATATTTTATTAGTTTCGAAACTAAAAAAAATAACAAAACCGCTCAAAAAAGTAAATATATTAATAAATTTATAAGTAACTAATAAATTTCATAGTTAAGATTTGGCGAATTTGCTAAATTTAGCAAATTTTTATCACACATAAATTCACAACAAAACAAAATTTATAAATTCAGCAAAATTTACAATTTTATTTATTGCAAGTTTTGCTAGAGGCTAATTTAGCATTTAATTAGCCATTTAGATTTTGTCTAGACTATTTGCAAATGCTCTCAAGTATCGCTAAAACGCTATTTCCTTTTGGGGTTAGAGAGTATTGTACGCGTGGTGGAATTTCATTGAAGCTCACTCTTTTTACCATTTCATCTTTGATAACTCTTTTAGCATACTTACAAGCACCGCGTCTGTGATGTCGTTTAGCTCTTTTTTGAGTTCATTGTAGAGCGATATGAGTCTTTGGTGGCTAAAACGCAGATTATGTGTGATTTCCACTTGTCACCAAAAATTTCAAGCCCATACTCTAAAGGGTACAAAAACTCTTTTTGAAGCTTTGGTTTGTAACTCATATTTTTCCTTTTTAACTAAATTTACTTAAATTTTAGCCAAATTTAACTATTTCTAGCCTTACCAAGTTTGATATAAATTTGAAGTATATCAAGAGCTGCAGGTGTTACGCCGCTTATGTTGCTTGCATCAAATAGCGTTGGTGGGCGAATGGTGCTGAGTTTTTCGATGATTTCATTGCTAAGGCCTGAAATAGCTTTAAAATCCATATCCTCAGGGATTTTAATGCTTAGCATATTTTTCATCCGCTCTATATCTTTTTTTTGCGTGTTAATGTAGAATTTATACTTGCATTCGGTTAGAATTTCATCCAAACTAAACTCATCTAGGTTTTGAAAATACTCACCCAAAGCCATCAAATTCTCTCTTGTGAAGCTTTTTTTAGCTACAATTTTGGTTAAGGTTGTATTGCTAGTGATATTTTCTTGTCCTAGCGAGTTTAAAAATTCATTGCTTTTTTTGGATGGGGTTAGGGTGGTGGATTCTAGAATTTCAAGCCCTTTTGCGATATTTTGTTTTAGAGCGGTGATTTTAGCGTGAGTTTGCTCATCAAGTAGCCCCAAATCAAATCCATAATCCCCAAGCCTAAATATGGCATTACTTTCTCTTAAAAGTAGCCTGTATTCGGCCCTGCTAGTAAACATTCTATAAGGCTCTTTTGTCCCTTTTATAACCAAATCATCAATCAAAACCCCAATATACGCTTCATCTCTTCTTAGCACAAACTCGCCTCTATTTTGAAAGCTTAAGCTAGCGTTTATCCCAGCCATTAGCCCTTGAGCTGCCGCTTCTTCGTATCCTGTGGTGCCATTTATTTGGCCGGCTAGATATAGCCCGTTTATTGCCTTAGTTTCAAGGGTGTGTTTTAGCTCTGTTGGCTCAACATAGTCATATTCTATTGCGTATCCGTGCCGTGCAATTTTGGCGTTTTCAAAGCCTTTGATGGTGTGCAAAAACTCAACTTGCACCTCATAAGGAAGCGAAGTTGAAAGCCCATTGACATAGTATTCTGTGGCCTCTTTGGTTTGGGGTTCTACAAAGATATGGTGGCGTTCTTTGTCGACAAAGCGGTTGATTTTGTCTTCTATGCTAGGGCAGTATCTTGGACCTGTGCCGTGAATTTGCCCTGTGAAAATCGGTGCACGGTCAAAATTTGCCCTGATAATTTCGTGAGTTTTTTCGTTGGTGTAGGCGATATAGCAAGGTAGCCACTCCTTTTCTCGGTGCGAGCTTCTAAAGCTAAAAGGGGCGGTTTTTGCGTCCCCACCTTGCTTTTCTAAAACGCTAAAATCTATGCTTTTTGCGTCTATTCTAGGGCAGGTTCCAGTTTTTAATCTTCCCATTTTAAGCCCTAGACTTGCCAAAGATTTTGATAGGCTAATGCTAGCAAACTCGCCAACTCTTCCAGCACTTAGCTTATTTTCGCCCACATGGATTAGCCCGTTTAAAAAAGTTCCTGTGGTGATGATGAGTTTTTGGGTCTTATAAAGATTGCCTAGATGGGTTTTAACGCCTGTAATTTGAGAGTCTTGAGTGAGAATTTCGGTGGCAATTTCTTGAGTTACGCTTAAATTTGGAGTATTAAGTAGCAAATTTCTAGCAAAAACTCTATATCTATCCATATCAATTTGTGCTCTAGTTCCACGCACAGCTGGGCCTTTGCTCTCATTTAGAGTTCGTAGCTGAATAGCACAATTATCAGTTATCACACCCATCATTCCGCCAAGTGCGTCAATTTCTTTGACTAGATGACCCTTTGCAAGTCCGCCGATTGCAGGATTGCAACTTGCCACACCGATCTGTTCGATAAGGATGGTTATTAGTAGGGTTTTTAGTCCCATTTTTGCACACGCCAAACTCGCTTCAATCCCAGCATGTCCGCCACCAACGACGATTATATCAAAGTTTTGCATATCGTGATTAAAATCTTGCATTATATGAATTCCTTAAATTTGCAGTTTCTGTAAAAATTTGTCATTATAGTATAAATTCAATTGATTTTTGATAAAATCGCACAAAAATAGGAGAAATTTATGTTTAACGGGCTTATTAGAGAGTTTGGTAAGGTTGAAAGTTTTAGTGGCAATAAGCTTAAAATTAGGGCGAAATTTGAGCCAAATTTAGGCGATAGCATAGCGGTAAATGGGGCGTGTTTGAGCGTAGTTGAAAAGTTTAGCGGTGGATTTAGCGTAGAACTTAGTAGTGAAAGCGCAAAGGCTTTGGCAGTTGAGAACTTTAAAAATTTAGTCCATATTGAACCGGCGATGAGATTGGGAGATAGAATCGATGGGCATTTAATGCAAGGTCATATCGATTTTATCGGTGAAATTTCAGCTATCAAAAGGCTTGAGAGTGGGACGGATTTTTATATAAATTTACCTAAAAACGCGATGAAATTTATGGCAAATAAAGGAAGCGTGGGTGTTGATGGAGTGAGCCTAACGATAAGCGAAGTAATTGATAACTCTATTCGCCTAACCATCATCCCACTAACGCTAAAAGATACGCTATTTGGGAGCTACACGCTAAAAAGACGCGTAAATATAGAAAGCGATTTACTTGCAAGATACGCAGATAGGGTGCTAAATTTCAAAGATAAAAAGGGTGATGAGTGGCAAAAGATGACGCTGTTTTCGAGCCTGTATTAGATGATGATAATTTTATAGCTGGATTTAGCTCAAAGTTTGGTGGCGTTTCAAAGGGCGTATATAAGGGGCTAAATTTGGGACTTCACATAGGCGATGAAATCTCAGCAGTTTTAGAAAATAGAGAGATTTTAAGGGCAAATTTGGGGGCTAAAAAGCTTGTGTTTATGGAGCAAATTCACTCAAACAATGTCACTATTATTGATGATTTAAAATTCCTAGAGAGCGAAAATTTAGGTGAATTTGCAAATCCTAAAATTTATAAAAATACTAAAACTACTCTAAATTTACCAAAGTGCGACGCTATTATCACAAATTTACAACGCATTGCAATTGCGGTGATGGTGGCTGACTGTATGCCTGTTTTGGTGGTTGGTAAACATTCAGTCGCAGCCATTCACGCCGGTAGAGTGGGTCTGATGAAATATATAGTTAGTAAGAGTTTAAATTTGATGAAAGAGCGTTTTGGTGAGAGTGAATTTAGGGTGTTTGTAGGGCCTTTTATAGGGGGGAATTGCTATGAAATTGGAAATTTAAACTTAGGTGAGTTTGAGCGGTTTAAAAAAGATAATAAATTTAGCCTAAAAAAGGCTCTCTTAAGTGAGCTAAAAAGCTTTGAAAAAGGTATTATAAGCCTTGAGATTTCAGATATTTGTTCGCATTGTGATGAGAGGTTTTATTCATACAGAAAAGACGCTATAACTGGTCGTTTTGCTGGAGTTGTGATGATAAAATAATCTTGTTATTAAAATATATAAAATTAATAATGTTTTGGATTTAGCAGCATTTGGGGTATTATAAATTTTTAAATTACAATAGCCGCCACCGCTATAATATATTTGATAACTGCTTTCTTACTACTCAAAAGTTTAGTCATAGCATAATGTGTTATCAAGCCCTGATATACAAGAAAAATAGTCTTGGTTTTTAACTTCGATTGTAAATTCTGTAAAAAATTGTTTAATATATGCGGTTTGGTCTGTTGGGATATTTCGCAAATTTGTATCAATAAGATATTTTAGTTTTACTGCATTAAAATTACCAATTAAAATTTTATCTTTTAACTCGTCGTTTTCAAAGAGCCTATGTAGGCAAATCTCAACCTTTCCAAAATCAGTTCTAATTTTTTGATTTAATTGATAGCAATCCATATTTTTAACTCCTATGCTAGGATTCTTTTCTATCCATTTATTTATTTGCATTTTTTGAGCCCATCCCATAACAATTCTAAAATTCCATTTTTTTCCCAGATGGGCTGAATTGCTTCGCAAAGTAAATCATAGGCAAACTTAGCGCCATCTGCTTGTAATCTATTATCGTTAGGCACAAAGTAAAAAAGCCCACCATTCTAGCAGGTGTGGTTTCGTCTCTATTTACAGGGGCTGAAAATACATCGCCCCTGCCTAGTCCTAAGACTGCAAATTCTATATCTTTGATATGTTCTTTTGCAACTTTTTTGGTTCGATAGCTAAACTCATTTTCGAAATTAGAACCAGCTAATGCACACTCTGTAAAAGGCATAGTAACATTATTTATAATAATTTGTGTGTTATTTTTTGGTGTTTTTATAAAGCCGATTTTCTCACCCTTACCTAGTATTTCAATAATAGGTGTGCCCTCAACACCTTGCATAATAATAGCGTCACGGATGGATGGCTTGTGAGCAACTGTATTTTGCGTAGAAGTTATAATCATTTTTTACCCTTTTATTTTTAAAATTAAGTTAATTTTCCCATAAAATGGCGGTGCAAATGTAGAGGTATTTGCACTTATTTGGTTAAATTTATATAAATATTAGGATTGTTTAGATAATTTATTGGATTTTTGAAAATGTCAATTTTTATTTTAAAATAAAGTTTTCATACAAATTATTTTATTTTAAATTGCCTGATAATTTGCAATATTTATATTAAATTTAGCAAATTTTTGATATTATCACCGCTTATCTCACACACACCAATTTCCTTTTACGGTTGCAAAATTTTGCTAATGGGTGTGGAGGCAAAACCAAATATTTTAAGGAGAAACTCATGGTAACAATGAGAGATTTATTAGAGTGTGGTGTGCATTTTGGTCACCAAACAAGAAGATGGAATCCAAAGATGAAAAAATTTATCTTTGGTGAGAGAAAAGGCATATACATTATAGATTTGCAAAAAACTATAAGGTATTTTAGATACACTTACAATGTCGTTAGAGACGCAGCAGCTGAGGGCAAAACTATACTTTTTGTCTCTACCAAAAAGCAAGCCGGCCCAACTATCAAAGAATACGCAGATGCTTGTGGGATGCCATATGTCAATCACCGCTGGCTAGGTGGTATGCTTACAAATTTTGGCACTATTAGACAATCAATTAGAAAACTTGAAGTTATAGAAAGTATGGAAGAAAGTGGCGATATTAACCTTTTAACCAAAAAAGAAGCTCTAATGCTAAGACGAAAAAAAGAGAAACTTGAGGCGTATCTGGGTGGAATTAAAAATATGAAAACTTTGCCTGATATGATGTTTGTCATCGATATCGTCAAAGAAAAAATCGCAGTTGCAGAGGCAAATCGCTTAGGTATTCCAGTAATTGCACCGCTTGATACAAACTGCGACCCTGATCTTGTAACTTACCCAATGCCAGGAAATGATGATGCGATTAGAGCGATTCAATTATTTTGCAAAGAAATTTCAGAAGCAATCAATGAAGGCAAAGCCCTAAGAGACGAAGATGCTTCAGTTGAGACTGGAGAGAGTGTAAGTCAAGATGAAAAAGATGAAGTACTAAAAGAAGCAATTGAAGAGAGTATGGAAAATTTTGACGAGGAATTTGAGGAGGAGGAGTAAGAATGGAAATAACTGCAGCAATGGTTAAAGAGCTTCGCGAAAAAAGCGGAGCAGGCATGATGGACTGCAAAAAAGCCCTAGTAGAAACTGGTGGTGATATAAAAAAGGCTATTGATTTTCTAAGAGAAAAGGGACTTGGCTCAGCAGCTAAAAAGGCTGATAGACTTGCAAGTGAAGGGCTTGTAGGACTTGTAGTAGATGATAATAATACTAAAGCGACTGTGGTTGAAATCAACTCAGAAACTGATTTTGTGGCTAAAAACGATAAATTTCAAAATCTTGTAAAAGATACCACAGATTTGGTTCAAAACAGCTCTATTAAAACCATAGAAGAGCTTAAAAACTCAAATATCAATGGTGAAAAATTTGAAGAGTATCTAAATTCTCAAATCGCAGTAATAGGTGAAAATTTGGTAGTTAGAAGAATTGCTACTATTGAAGATGAGGTTGTAAATGGCTATCTTCACTCAAATGGCAGGGTTGGCGTGATAATCGGTGCTAGTTGTGGCTCGGCTGATAAGACAAAAGTCGCTGAGTTTTTAAGAAATCTAGCAATGCACGCAGCGGCAATGAAGCCAAGCGTGATAAGCTACAATGAGTTTGATAAAGATTTCGTAGAAAAAGAGACTATCGCACTAAAAGCTGAACTTGAAAAGGACAATGAAGAACTAAAAAGACTAAATAAACCACTTCATCACATTCCTGAGTTTGCAAGCAGACTTCAACTAACTGACGCAGTTATCGCAAAAGCCACTGAATATATCAAGGCTGAGCTAAAAGCTGAGAACAAACCTGAGAAAATTTGGGATAAAATCATCCCTGGTAAGCTTGATAGATTTTTTGCTGATAATACAGTGCTAGACCAAAGGCTGACTTTACTAGGACAATTTTATGTAATGGATGATAAAAAAACAGTAGAGCAAGTAATAGATGAAAAAAGCAAAGAGTTAGGCGGTGAGATCAAAATAACTTCATATGTAAGATTTGAAGTTGGCGAAGGCTTAGAGAAAAAAGAAGAAGACTTTGCAGCTGAAGTTGCAGCACAAATAGGCTAATTATGCAAATTTTAAAGGGCGTAAATTTAACCCACAAGTATGATTATACGCTCTTTGAAGAGATAAATTTTGGGCTTGATTTGCACGAAAGTGCGTCAATAGTGGGCGTTAGCGGGTGTGGCAAATCAACCCTACTTCATATACTTTGTTCACTTTTAGAGCCAAATTCGGGCGAAGTATTTTACAAAGACAAATCAATCTATAAATTAAGCAAAGATGAAAGAGTTAGAATTTGCAGACTTGATTTTGGGATAATTTTTCAATCTCACTACCTTTTCAAAGGTTTTAGTGGTATTGAAAATATCGAACTCGCCACGCTACTAGCTGGCACCAAGCTTGATTATGAACTCTATGAAAAACTAAAAATAACTGAAGTTTTAAAAAACAAAATAGGCGATCTTAGTGGTGGTCAGCAGCAGCGCATTAGTATAGCCAGAGTTCTAAGCAAAAAACCACGCATAATCTTTGCTGATGAGCCAACTGGCAATCTTGATAAAACTACAGCAAGCGATGTAATGAGTGTTATTTTTGAGTATATAAAAGATAGTGAGGCCTCTTTAGTTCTTGTAACGCACGATGAAAATATCGCAAAAAGTTGTCATTCATCTTATGTTTTAAAAGATAAAAAACTTAACAAATTTTAACTTTTTATGTTAAAATTACAAACTAAATTTTATATTAAGCACAAAATAAAGAAAAATATCTTAAAATAGCGTGTTTAAACCAATTAAGGAAATGATATGAGAATTTTGCTTTTAAGCGATAATCAAGCTGTTGCCAATGTTGTAACGCTGTGTCTTGATAAACCCGGTTACGAGATTGTAAGTGATGCCAATAATTGCGATTTGATTATTAAAGATTTGGAAAATGCACAAGACGATATAACTGAATTTGATTTAAATAAAACTCTTTTTTTGATATCTGCTGTTAATTTTGACACAATTAATGTCCCAAATAAAATTCAAAAACCATTCCTACCAAGTAAATTGATTGATTTTTTGACTGCCTATGAAAATAGCGGTGTTGATATTGTGGCTAAAAGTTTAAAAGACACAGTCGATAGCGGAGATGATATTGAGACTATAACAAATATTGTTGATGAGATTGACCTTTTAGACGACAAAGATGATGATAAATTATATGATGATGTTAAAAATACAAATGAAAAGGAGTCTTTAGTGGCTAAAGTAAATACAAAAGAAGTACTTGCAAAAAAAGAGAAACTTTTAGAAATCCTAGATGATGACTTTATGGATAAGCATTCTCCGCATGAAAAGCTTGATGATTTGATAGATGAATACTCACCACTTATAGAGATAGCCAAAGAGCTTGATGGCGATGAGTTTGAACCTATAGATGACAAGGTAGAGAACAAAGTAGAAGTTGAACTCTCTCAAAACAACGATCAACAAGGCGAAAAAGAAATTTCACTTGAAAAATTAGCCAATGATTTTGAGAATCCTAGTGAAGTAGCAGATGATATAAATTTGCTAGAAAATGATATCTCATTAGAGGATTTTGCCAATAGTATTTTAGATGATAAAAGCGATAGCATACAAAAAGAGCTAAATTTAAAGAGTTTTTCTGATAAAAAAGAAGATGAAGTGGATGAGTCTAAGATAATGAATTTTGACGAAGAAAAAGAGGATAATTTAAATACTTTAAAAGAGAACTTAGAAGTTGGCATAAAAGATCTTATCAAAGAGAATGTAGATGAAAATTCTCTAAAAAATCTCAAAATAAATGTGGTTGTAACATTTGAGGAAAAGTGATTGAAAGGGCAATTTTTAGTCGTCTCTGGACCTAGTGGTAGTGGCAAAAGTACTCTTATAAGTAGGCTTTTAAAGGAAAATTTGGATCTATATTTTTCAATTTCTTGCACAACTAGAGCCCCAAGAGATGGTGAGATTGATGGGGTAAATTACCATTTTGTTAGCAAAGATGAGTTTAAAAGCGGCATAGATGATGGCGAGTTTTTAGAGTGGGCTTTGGTGCATGACAATTACTATGGGACATCTTTTAAAAAGTGCTTAAATGCTTGTGATGATGGCAAAATTGTGCTTTTTGATATAGATGTGCAAGGATATAGAGCTGTTAAGGATAAATTTAGCGATATTACAACTTCAGTTTTTATCACCACTTCTAGCAAAAGCGAGCTTAAATCTAGGCTTTTTGCAAGAAATACAGATGATAAAAACTCTATTTTAAACCGCCTTGACAATGCAACTTCTGAGATGAAACATATAAATTTGTATGATTATTTTTTGTGCAATGATGACTTAAATAGGTGCTATTTTGAGCTAAATTCCATACTTGAGAGTATGCGACATAAAACTCAAACTTTGAATTTAAATAAAATTATTAATAACTGGTAAGGAGAAAAAATGGGAGCGATGAGTATAAGCCACTGGCTTATAGTTTTAGTTATAATTGTGCTACTTTTTGGAGCCAAAAAATTGCCTGAACTTGCAAAAGGTGTGGGTAAAAGCATAAAAGTCTTTAAAAAAGAGATGGAAGATGATGAGAAAAAGGTAGAAGCAAAAGATGATGAAAAAGTCGTCGATGCTACTGTTGTAAAAGATGAAAAAGTAGATAAAGCTTGAAAAATTTAGTCAAAAAAGAGCTTTCTAAGATTTTAAATGATGAATTTGTTTTAGAGAGTCCAAAGGATAAAAATTTAGCTCACTATGCTATTCCATTGGCATTTGCTCTAGCCAAAAAGCTAAAAAAATCACCAAAAATTATAGCCGATGATTTAGCTAAATCTTTAAATGGCAATGAAGAGTGTGCTAAAAAATTTAGCATTACTTCGCTAAATGGCTATATCAATGTCCATTTAAGACCAACTCTTTTAAATACTTTGGCAACTAATGCACTTAAATTTAGCTCAGATTTTGCCAAATCAGAGCCCAAAAATAAAAGCATACTTATTGAGTATGTTAGTGCGAATCCTACTGGCCCACTTCATATAGGTCATGTAAGGGGTGCAGTTTATGGTGATACTCTGGCTAGAGTTGGTAGAGCTGTTGGCTATGATATCACAACTGAGTATTATATTAATGACGCTGGAAACCAGATAAATTTACTAGGAACTTCTATATTTTTATCAGGTCAAAAAAACATCCTAGAGAGAGAAGTTAGTTATCCTGATAGTTACTACCGTGGCGATTATATTGATGATTTGGCTAATGAAGCAGCTAGTGAGTTTGGCAAGCAAATCTTTGAAAATGAAGCAAATGAAGCAAAACTAAGCCTTTGGGGTAAGGATAAAATGCTTGAAATTATCAAGCAAAACTTAGCTAGTGCTAATATCTCTATTCAAAACTGGGTGAGTGAAAGCTCACTCTATAAAGATTTAGATTCAACCTTAGAGCAGTTAAAAAAATGTGGCGGGGTTTATGAGAGTGAGTCAAAACTTTGGCTGAAATCTAGCGAATTAGGCGATGAAAAAGATAGAGTTATCATAAGAGACGATTCTCGCCCTACATACTTGGCTGGTGATATTGTCTATCACTATGACAAATTTAAACGTGGTTTTGATGAGTATATCAATATTTGGGGTGCAGACCATCACGGATATATCGCTAGAATCAAGGCTAGCATCCATTTTCTTGGTTTTAATGAAAATAGACTTGAGATTATTTTAGCTCAAATGGTTAGCCTTTTAAAAGATGAGCAAACCTTTAAGATGAGCAAAAGAGCGGGTAATTTTATACTGATGAGTGATGTTTTAGACGAGATAGGAAGTGACGCTTTAAGGTTTATTTTTATCTCTAAAAAGTGTGATACCCCACTTGAGTTTGATGTGGATGAATTAAAGGCTACTGATTCATCAAATCCAGTATTTTATGTGAATTATGCACACGCAAGGATTTACCAAATTTTTGCGAAAGCTGGCAAGAGTTTTGATGAGGTTATGGATAAAGATATCTCAAATTTAGATGAAAATGCTCTAAATTTGCTATTTGAGGCTCTAATTTTAAATGATGTTTTAGAAGATGCTTTCTCTAGCAAACAGCTTCAAAAAATTCCTGATTATCTCAAAACTTTAAGTGCAAATTTCCATAAATTTTATAGCGAAAATAGAGTTGTTGGATCAAAAAACGAAGATAAACTTTTGAAAGTTTTTGCAGTAGTTGCAACTACTATCAAAACAGCCCTTGGGCTTATTGGGATAAAAGCTAAAGAAAAAATGCAATGAGCCTGATTGAACTTGACAAAAAGGCTTATTTTTGGAATTTAGATATTTTATCCAAAAAAGCTGGTGGAGCTGATAAAATAATCGCCGTTTTAAAAGACAATGCCTATGGCCACGGAGCACGCCTAGTTGCTTCAATGGCTAGAGAATTTGGGATAAAATTTGCCGTTGTAAAAAACGAAAGAGAAGCCTACGAAATAGATGAGTTTTTTGATGAAATTTTAATACTCTCTCATATTCCAACAGGCCTTGAGAGTCAAAAATTTACTTACGCTATTAATGATTTAAGCCAAATTTCTAAGCTCAAAAAAGGCACCAAAGTTCATATTGCACTTGATACTTTGATGAGTAGAAATGGAATTAAATTTGCTGATTTGCAAACCACTTTAGATGAGATTCAAAAATATGGGCTTATTTTGCGTGGTGCATATACGCATTTTAGGTGTGCTGATGAAATTGGCGGAGATTTTTTTACTCAGAAGCAAAACTACATAAAAGCCAAACTTGCCCTTAAAACTCTAGCCAAAGATCAAGGCATAAATTCGCTAGTTTTTCACTCTTGTAACTCTGCTGCGACCCAAAGAAGCGAAATTATAGATGATGATTTTATAAGGGTTGGTATAGCTCAATTTGGCTACGAACAATTCAATAGCATAAGTTTTGGCAAAAGCCTAAAGCCAGTGTTAAAACTTTATGCGGACAAAATCAGCCAAAGGGTGCTTAAAAAGGGCGAGAAAATAGGCTATGGCGGCGTTTATGAAGCTAGTGAAAATATAGATATTGTCACTTATGACCTTGGTTATGGAGATGGGCTTTTTAGGTGCGATAAGAGTATTAATCCACTTTTAGCTGGTGGCAAACTCATTCTTGGCAAAATGTCGATGGATAGCTTTTCTTCGCCTGATTATGGCAAGAGAGTGTGCGTTATAGACGACGCAAGAATGTTTGCCAAGGCTTTTCATACAATTGAGTATGAGATTTTGGTTAAGCTGTCACCATTTATAAAAAGAGTGATAATTTAAATCACTCTTATAGATATTTATAGCACTTAACACTTTATAATTGCACTAAACCGATAAGTTTGAATGTTTTAGAATAATTTGTATTTTTTGCTAATTTATCTCATTTATTTGATTTAAGAAATTCACTATTTAAATACCAACTAAACTAATTTTTAAATTAGACTTTTGCTACTTTATCTATATTTTTACATATAAATTTACCAAATTAATAGATAAAAAGTTAATTTTATAAAATTAACTTGAAAATTTAAATATAAATTTAGTTTTACTTATTAGAATAATGGACTTATTTTAAATTTTATTTTCAAAAAGGAGTGATGGTGTTTACAAAACTTTTGCAGCCATTTTTAGTTTTTGTTGGATGCTCATTAGCTACAATTTTGTGTTTAGTGTGTATTTATATTGATTTTTTGATAACCGATAAAGGAATTGGTGAAATCTCAGTAACCGAAATAACTCAAGAGTTTGTATTGCTTGTCATAGTCATTTTATTTTTAAAAATTGCAAAAAATCATAGCGAGAACAAAAATAGCTCATTTCTTATCGCAGGCTTGTTTTTGACGATGCTTATTAGAGAATTTGATGCATTATTTGATCAAATATTAGGACACGGAACTTGGCTATATTTTGCACTTTTTGTGACGACATTTTTTTGTATTATAACTTTTGGTAGGAATCTAAACTCAACTATTAATGAGCTTTATGAGTATTCAAAAGAACCATCTTTTGGGATGATGCTAAGTGGATTGGTGTGTATTTTGGTGTTTTCAAGAGTGTTTGGGACGACTGAATTGTGGCGAGTGATAATTCACGAAGAGCATATTAAGCTTGTCAAAAATATGGTTCAAGAATCGCTTGAGCTTTTTGGATATATAACCTGTTTGAGCTCTGGGATTTGGTGCTTTTTTTGCCAAAAAAGATATTATTAAATTGATTTGATTATAAAATTGCCACTTAAAATTTAGTTTTGCTACATTCTACAAAAGTTTTAAAATTATAGACATAATAATATTACGATTGTATAATTTAGCAATATTTTATAAGTTTTATTTGTAAAATAGCATTTTTTAATTAGCTATGTCTAAGCTATATGTTAGATTATAATTATGATTTTTATTTAAAATCACTTAGTCAGTAAAATAAATATTAGATACTAAATTTACGCTCTTTAAATATAGTTCTATTTGAGTACTAAATTTGATATCTTTTTACGCTTGACAGAAATTTTATCAAAACAAAAAACATTTCAAAGCTCTTAAATTTAACCACTTAGCGCTATAGATAATAATTTAGATAAGCTTTTTTGATGATTTAAAATAGCGTAATTTACTTGAGATTTATCCTAAAATTTCAAGCAAAATTTACAAATTTCAGATAAAATTGCAAATATTTATCTACACTTTTGCACAGCTTCTTTTAAATTTGTCACATATCCGCCACTATCAGTTTTTAACACTCTATCACAACACGAAGTTTTTGGAACAGTATTGCACGAATTATCATCACAAACTTGCTCATATTCGCCAGTTGGTGTGCAACTTTTCCAAATGTATTCGCCATTTGCTCTTTTTTTGTCTGGTTCACCCCAAGCTTTGATAACAGCACTTATATGATATGCTCCAATTGAATTTGTCGCTGCTACTGTGCTTGTCGCCGCACCGGCCGAAGTAACTGTGGTAGTATTGTCATTTTGAGCTGCATTTTGCATAGCTAATTTATCATCAGCTGTGGCTTGATTTTCTTCTAAATTTATCCCCTCAAAAAGCTCACTAATTTTCTCATTCTCTGTGTTTTCCTCTATAGGTTCGTTTATAGCAATAGTCTCTTCTTGAATTTGAGGTTTTACAATAGTTTGATTATTTTGATTATCCGCCTTTGGTGCGGTAGTCGTTTGGGCGGTTTTAGGCTTTTTTTGCACGACATGCTGTTTGCCTAAGTTCCAATTTGACGCACTGCAACCAATAAGCGTCATAGCAAAAACCGCTATGATTAGATAGTTTAAAATTTTCATATCAATTCCTTAAATTTATTGATTTTGAGCTTAATTCTACATAAAAATAGTTTAAGAGTAGTTTAATTTATTCTTAAAATTTACATTAAATTTGCTAAATAGCGAGTATTTCAGTAACTATAATCAAAATAAAAATTAAAAATTATAGTTTTTATTTTATTTTAGATTTATTCTGCTATAATATAGTCGTTTGTTTAAAATAAATATTAAGCAAATAAATTTATTATCAAAGGAGAACTCATTATGAGATTAGTTTCAGCTGTTGTAGCTGCATCTTTAGCAGCTATTACTCTTAGTGCGGCTCAAAACCCTGCGGATATGAGAGCTTTGGCAAAAGATGTAGGTTTTATGGCTATACCAAGTGATGCGAATGAACTTGAAAAACTTATCAAAGAATACGCCCCTGATTATGAAGCATATCCAACTACAAAAGAAAGAAGTGAGCTTGGTAAAATGCTGTATTTTGACCCAAGGCTTAGTAAAAGTGGAATTATTAGTTGTAATACCTGTCACAATTTAGGATACGGCGGAAGCGATAATATTCCAGCTTCAACAGGGCATAAATGGACGCCAAATCCTCATCATATCAACGCTCCAACAGTCTTAAACTCAGTATTTAATTCTGTTCAGTTTTGGGATGGTAGAGCAGCTCACTTAGCAGCTCAAGCAGCTGGTCCTATGACAGCTGATCCTGAGATGGCTTCGACTCCAGATAGGGTTGAAAAAGTTATAAACTCAATCCCTGAATATGTAGAATTATTCAAAAAAGCTTATAGTGATGATGTCAAAATCAATTTTGATCTTATAACCACAACTATAGGAATTTATGAGAGAAATCTAGTAACTCCATCAAGGTTTGATGCATTTTTAGAAGGCGACGATAAAGCACTAAGTAGCGAAGAGTTGGATGGTATGAAGTTATTTATTGACAAAGGTTGCACAATGTGTCACACAGGCATTAATCTTGGCGGAACAATGCAAGCATTTGAACTAGTTAATAAATTTGAGTTTGCGAATGTGGGCGACTTCAAAGGCGATGAAAATGGTCTAGTTAAAACTCCAGTCCTTAGAAATGTAACCCTTACAACTCCATATTTCCACAATGGAACTATTTGGAAACTAACTGATGCAATCAAAACTATGGGTAGCGTGCAACTAGGCATCGATATTAATGACAAAGATGCCAAATCTATAGAAGTTTTCTTTAAAGCTTTAGAGGGTAAATTACCAGATGTTATCTATCCAACTCTCCCAGCTTCAACCGATGCTACTCCAAAACCAGAGCTTGATTATTAAGCTCTAGCCCGTAAATTTGCGGGCTAAATTATATCTATAAATTTAGCCTAAATATATAAAAATATAAAATTTTTATCACTATCTAAAATAAGTTTAATATGTTATAAAATATTGTCAAATTAAGAAAAATTTAATATAAAAATTTGATAATTTGTGTAAATTTGTAACAACAACTTTAAAATCAAAAAAAATCAACCGAATTTTTCTAATAAATTTATTCTTAAAAATGTTACTATCAAACTTTAAAATTATTTAAAGGAAAAATATGAAAAAATTTTTATTTAGTCTTTGCTGTTTGTTTGCCTTGCAAATGAGTGTTTTTGCAAATCAAACAATGGATGAAAAAATCAAGAGCAGAGTTATTCGGTATGGTATGGTTCCAATCCCAAAAGACGCAAATTTACTAGATAATCTTATAATGAAAGAGTATTCAAAAAACTCTTCGTGGGAGACAACGCCACAAAGAATAGAACTAGGCAAAAAGCTATTTTTTGACAAAAGACTTTCAAGAGATGGCGATATAAGTTGTGCGACCTGTCACGATTTAAACGACTACGGGGTAGAAAAAAGACGCGTTAGTATGGGTTCTTCGCGTAAATTAAATCCGTTTGAATTAAACTCACCTACTATTTATAACTCAGTATTTAATTCTGTTCAATTTTGGGATGGAAGATTATCAACCCTCTCAGACCAAGTTGTCGGTCCATTACTAAATGATTATGAGATGGCAAATACTAAAGAAAATGTAGTCAAAACTATCAATTCAATCCCTGGCTATATTACGCTTTTTAATGAGGCATTTGATGGTGAAAAAATCACCTTTGAGCTCATTGCAAATGCTTTTGAAATTTATGAGAGAACTTTGATTTTAAGAAGTAGGTATGATGACTATTTAGAAGGAGACCTAAATGCTCTTAGCGATGAAGAAAAAGAGGGATTTTTGACATTTTTTGATGGTGGTTGTGCAAGTTGCCATAATGGGATAAATTTTGGTGGAACAATGAGACAGTTTGAAATTTTTGGGAATTATAAATATAGAGATATTGGTGGTTTTAGAGGCGACATATCAGGGCTTATCAAAGCACCATCTCTTAGGCTTGTTACTAAAACAGCACCGTATTTTCACAACGGTATGATCGAGACTTTAGATGAAGCGATTGCAACTATGATGGAGGTGCAAACTGGTTATATTATTGATGACAGATATTTGCAACCACTAAAGAAATTCTTGGAAGTTTTGGCCCCAGAAATTCAATATGTTGATGAGCCAGAGTTGCCATAAATATAGTTTCGCAAGTTTAAAATTTAAAATTACTAAGAGATTTATATTCTTAAAGCAAAAATTTATATAAATTTTACTATAATGCCAAGTTTTGGATCACCAAAGCTCCATAAATCTTAGCCAGATGGTCAAGTGCTTTGTGATTACTACCACATTAAAGGAAAATTGATGTATGCTATTATCAAGCATGGCGGCAAACAGTACAAAGTTAGTGAAGGCGACTTCCTAAATTTAGACCATTTTGACGCAGAGATTAAAGCCAATGTCGAAGTGAGTGAAGTGCTTGCTGTAAATGACGGAAGCTTAAAGGTAGGAGCACCATATGTTGATGGTGCTAAGGTTGTTTTAGAAGTCGTTAGCGAAGGTAAAGATAAAAAAGTCATTATCTATAAAAAACGCAGAAGAAAAGACTCAAAACTTAAAAAAGGCTTTAGACGCCAATATACACGCGTTAAAGTTGTAAGTATAAAAGCCTAAGGAGAGAAAATGGCACACAAAAAAGGTCAAGGTTCAACCCAAAATAATCGCGATTCCATCGGACGCCGCTTAGGTGTTAAAAAATTTGGCGGGGAATTTGTAAGAGCGGGCAATATCATTATCCGCCAAAGAGGCACTGCTACTCACGCAGGTAAAAATGTAGGACTTGGCAAAGACCATACTATATTTGCTCTAACAGATGGTTTTGTAAAATTTGAAAGATTTGACAAAACTCGCAAAAAAGTCTCAGTTTATCCTACAAAAGACTAAACTCATATCTCGCCACTTTTGGCGAGATCTCTAACAGTAAATTCAACTATTTTATTATATAATCTAACCTAAAATTCAAATAAGGAAAACTATTGTTTGTAGATAGTGTTAAATTTCAAATAAGTTCAGGCAAAGGTGGTGCAGGTTGCACGAGTTTTCGCAGAGAAAAGCATGTGCTCTTAGGTGGCCCTGATGGTGGCGATGGCGGAAATGGTGGTGATGTGTATTTTAAAGTAGACAATAACACAAACACTCTTGTTTTTTACAAAGGCAAAACCAAACTAGTCGCACAAAATGGCTTTCCGGGCGAAGGCAGGAAAAAAAGTGGCAAAAAAGGAAGCGATCTTTATCTTGTGGTTCCACCAGGGACTGCGGTTTATGATGATGAGAGTGGGGAGCTACTTTTTGATATGATGAATGATGGCGAGATTAAGCTATTTTTAAAAGGTGGCAAAGGAGGTCTTGGCAACACTCACTTTAAAAACTCAGTCAATCAACGCCCTGAATACTCTCAACCAGGGTTAGCGGGCGAGAGCTTGACAGTCAGGCTTGAATTAAAACTCATCGCAGATGTGGGGCTTGTGGGCTTTCCAAATGTTGGCAAATCCACTCTTATCTCAACTATTTCAAACGCTAAGCCACAAATCGCAAATTATGAATTTACCACTCTAACCCCCAAACTTGGACGAGTTGAGATAGATGAGTATAGTGGCTTTGTGATGGCTGATATACCAGGAATTATCGAAGGTGCAAGCGATGGCAAGGGGCTTGGGCTTGACTTTTTGCAACACATTGAACGCACAGAGATTTTACTTTTTATGGTTGATTTGGCAAATTATAGAGATATCGCAACTCAGTTTAAAGCTCTTCAAAAGGAGATTTTAAAGTTTTCTAGCAAAATGAAGGATAAAGTCTACGCCATTGCTCTAACCAAAATGGACGCGATTGGCGAATATGCAGAGACAAAAGCCACTGAGTTTGCTAGAGAGTTTGACTTTGAAAAAAGGCAAAACTTTGATGAGCTTGACCCCACAAAATCGGCATTTATCATCCCTATATCGGCAGTTACTAATCAAAATATAAGCGAACTTAAATTTTTGCTCTCAGAGCTAGTTAAGGTTATCAAAAAGGATGAAGCGTGAAGCGAATTGTTATAAAAGTTGGCTCTCATATTTTAAATGACGAACACGATGTAAATTTACAAAGAACCACCGCACTTTGCGAGTTTTTGTGCGAATTAATGGGGCGATATGAGGTGATTTTGGTTAGTTCTGGTGCGATTAGTATCGGTAAGACTAAATTTGACATTCCCAAAAACACGGTGACTAATCGCCAAATTTTAGCAGCAATCGGCCAGCCATATTTGATGGAAATTTACGATCATTTACTTAGTAAAGGCGGTGTTAGATGTGCTCAAATTTTGCTAGCGGGCAATGATTTTGACTCACGCAAAAAAACTCTCTATGCCAAAAATTTAGTCGATGGTCTAATAAAAAATAAAATTTTGCCAATAATCAATGAAAATGACGCTACGGCTATTTCTGAGATAGTTTTTGGCGACAATGACCGCTTAGGGGCGAGTGTGGCTGTGTATTTTGATGCAGATATGCTAGTATTACTAAGTGATATCGATGGGTACTATGACAAAAATCCTAGTGAGTTTAAAGACGCTAAGATTAAAAGTGAAGTTTTTGAAATTGCAAAGGATGAGTTAAATATCAAACCTTTAGCAGGTAGTGAGTTTGGCACAGGCGGAATAATTACCAAGCTAAAAGCGGCAAATTTTATGCTTGAAAATGGCAAGGATATGTTTTTGGCAAGCGGATTTGATCTTAGAGTAGTTAGGGCGTTTTTGCTTGACGATAATCAGATCGGTGGGACAATTTTTAGAGCAAAAAGGGGTTAGACTTGAATATTATTTTTATGGGAACGCCTAAGTATGCAGTTGACATCTTAAGTGAAATTTTAGCTAATGGTATAAAAGTAAGTGCAGTTTTTACTCAGCCTGATAAAAAAGTCGGCAGAAAGCAGATTTTAACCCCTTGTGAAGTTAAAAAATTTGCAATTCAAAAAAGGCTAGAGGTTTTGCAACCTATTACTTTAAAAGATAAGCAAATTTACTCTTTTATCAAGGGATTAAAGCCCGATTTTATCGTAGTTGGAGCCTATGGGCAAATTTTGCCAAAAGAGATTTTGGATATTACACCTTGTATTAATCTTCACGCCTCTATTTTGCCTGAATTTCGCGGGGCTAGCCCAATTCAAAGTGCGATTTTAAGAGACGATAAATTTGGTGGAGTAACCGCTATGAAAATGGGCGTAGGGCTAGATGATGGCGATATGCTAGGCTTTAGTTTTGATAGTATCGATGGATTAAACTCTAACGAGGTGTTTGATAAATTTGGCAAAATGGCAGCCAAATTAGCACTCAAAACTCTCAAAAATTACAGCTTAATTTCACCAATTTCTCAAACTCACGCACTTTCATCAAAGTGCCAAAAAATCAAAAAACAAGATGGACTGATAAGTTTAAATGAAAATATTGATGAGATTTTGGCTAAATTTAGAGCATTTTATCCGTGGCCTGGAGTGTTTTTGCAAAGCAGGCTTAAGCTTTTGGAGATTAAAAAATTTAAATCAAATAGTGGCGATTTAAACAGCACAAAAATTGGTGAAATTTCTCAAATACTCAAAAATAGCTTTGTTATCAAAGTTTTAGATGGTGAAATTGAGATAATTAGCATCCAAGAACCGGGCAAAAAAGCACTCAAAGGAAGTGATTTTATAAACGGTAAAAGACTAAAAATAGGGGATAAAATTGCCTAAGTTAATAGTAGTTATTTTGATAGTTATAGGTTTTGTCATCGCTTACTCAAAGCTCAAAGATAAAAGCGAAGAAAAAATAGAACTTGAAAACAATATAAGCAAAGAACGCCTTGAAGATCTATGTTTAAATATGGGTCACAAGGGAGCTTGCAGCAAATTAGGTCTTGATTTTATCAAATCTCACAAGGGCAAAAATGCAAATTGATTTTGTAGAGATTTGCACTTCAACCCAAAGCTTAGTTATAAACGCTCTAAAAAATGGCAAAACCCCGCCATTTGGCGTTTTTGCTAGACTTCAAACTGCTGGAGTTGGAAGTAGGGGCAATGAGTGGCAAGGCGGGGATGGAAATCTATATTTTTCATTTTGCGTAGCCAAAAGCTTACTTCCAAAAGATCTATCTATTAGTTCATCAAGTATATATTTTGCAATGATTATGAAAGAAATTTTATTAGAATATGGTTCAAAAGTTTGGCTTAAATGGCCTAATGATTTTTATATAGATGACAAAAAAATAGGTGGGGTAATAACTAATAAAATAGGCTCAAATTTAGTTTGTGGTATGGGTATAAATTTAGTCTCAAGCCCACAATTTGCCGATATTTTGGATATAGATATTACCCCAAAAAAACTGGTTGATGAGTATGTTAAAAGATTGAAAAATAATATCTCGTGGAAGCAAATTTTTAGCAAGTTTATGATAGACTTTGAAAAATCAAAAAAGTTCTATTCGCACATAGGAGATGAGATGATAAATTTAGATGATGCGAGATTATGTGAAGATGGAGCGATTTTAATTAACAAAAAGAAGGTATATAGTTTAAGATGAGTGAGAAGATAACTATCGCAAATCAAAAAGGCGGGGTTGGCAAAACTACGACAGCTATAAATTTAGCAGCCTCTTTGTCTATGCACGGCAAAAAAGTTTTGTTAATAGATGTTGATCCCCAAGCAAATGCGACGACTGGACTAGGCTTTAGTAGAAGCGACTACGAATACAATATCTATCATGTTTTTATAGGTAGAAATAAACTATCAGAAGTGATTTTAAAAACTGAAATTCCAACTCTGTTTTTAGCCCCATCAAATATCGCTCTTGTAGGTGTTGAACAAGAGTTTTCTAATCAAGATAGGGATTTTAGACTTGTGCTTAAGGCCAAAATTCAAGAAGTTGATTCAAAATTTGACTATATAATCATAGATTCGCCGCCAACTCTAGGCAATATCACAGTCAATGCTCTTTGTGCAAGCGACAGCGTAATCGTGCCAATTCAGTGTGAGTTTTTTGCTCTAGAGGGGATGGCTCTTATTTTAAATACCATCAAAGTTATCAAGCAAACTACCAATCCAAAACTCACTATTAGAGGGTTTTTGCCTACGATGTATAGTGCACAAAATAATCTTTCAAAAGAGATGGTTGCAGAGCTTAAAGAGCACTTTGACAAAAAGCTTTTTAAATCTAGCGAAGCAGAGCACGGATTTGTGGTAATTCCTAGAAATGTCAAGCTTGCAGAATCACCAAGCTATGGCAAGCCTATAATACTTTATGACGCAAAATCAGCAGGAAGTCAAGCTTATCAATGTTTGGCAAATTCTATTTTGGAGTGATATATGGCAAAGACTAAAAAAAGTGCGTTAGGTAGAGGATTAGAGAGTATTTTGGGCGATGTGGAGGTTGCATATACAAAGGAGCTTGAAAGTGGAAAAGATAGTATGGTTCTTGAAATCGAAGTTGATAAAATTTCCCCAAATCCATATCAGCCACGCTATAAATTTGATGAAGTTGCATTAAACGAGCTTAGTGCCTCTATCAAAAAACACGGCCTTATTCAGCCAATTATTGTAATCAAAAAAGATGATGGATATCAGTTAATTGCAGGAGAGAGACGTTTAAGAGCGACTAAGCTTTTGGGCGAAAACAAGATAAAAGCTATCATAGCTGATATGCAATCTCAAAATTTAAGAGAGCTTGCACTTATTGAAAATATCCAAAGGCAGGATTTAAATCCGCTAGAACTTGCCAAATCTTATGAAGAGCTTATAAAAGAGTATAATATCACCCAAGAAGATCTCTCAAATATTATTAAAAAATCTCGTTCTCAAATCACAAATACTTTGAGAATTTTAACTCTTAGCGATGAGACAAAAGAGGCTCTAAATAGCGAAAAAATCACTCAAGGACACGCCAAAATAATGGTTGGACTTGATAAAGATGATGAAAAAAAAGTCCTTGATACTATAATAGGTCAAAAACTAACCGTAAGAGACGCTGAAGATTTAATCAAAAAAATTAAAAATGCAAAAATAAAAAATTCAGATAAAACTCAGGTAAAAAATTCAGTCGATGAGAGTATTAAAAACGAATTACAAACATTAAAAACAACACTACAAAATTTTGGAAAAGTTAAGATTAAGGACAAAAGTATAACTATAAAATTTGATAAATTATCTCAAATTGAAAATTTATTAAAAAAAATAGATAAAAACTTCTAAATTTAATCTAATTTTTTCTTTTGTTAGGGTAGAATTAGAAGCTTAATTATGAAAAAGGAGAGCGAATGCTAGAAATTCACTTACCGTCGTTTATCGCAACGGTAGTTATTTTTTTAGGGCTTATTGCATATTTGAATGCTAAGCTTTATAAACCGCTTTTGTCTTTTATGGATGATAGGGAAAACTCAATCCAAAAAGATGAAAAAGAAGCAGAACAAAATCTAGCCAAGACCACTCAAGCTCATGATGAAATTGATGAAATTTTAGAAAAAGCGAGAATGGAATCGGCAAAGATTAAAGAGGACGCTTTGACTTCTGTGAGAGAGAAATCAGCCAAACGAATTGCTGATAAAAAAGAGGAGTTTGAACTAAGTTTTGAAGAGTATCTCAAAAACTTAGAGAAACAAAAAATAGAGTTAAAAAATGAACTAAAAAGCAAAATACCTGAGATTAAAAGTGTATTTAAAGACTCTCTTGCAAAAATTTAGGAGAATTTATGAAAAAAATCGCAATTTTTACTATGTTTTTGCTTCCGGCTTTGGTTTTTGGTGCAAATGATGCCCCAAAAGATTTTGATATAGTTCCTAGAACTGTTAATTTTTTGATATTTTTTGGCATACTTTTTTATCTTCTTAAAGATTTTGCAAAAAGAGCTTATGCAAATAGGATAAATGGTATAGTCGCAAGGCTTGAAGCTATAGAAAACAAATTAAAAGACTCTAAAGCTAAAAAAGCTCAATCTGTCAAAGACTTAGAACTTGCTAAAAATAGAGCTGTAAATTTAGTCGAAACTTCTAAAAAAGAGGTTGAAATCCAAAAGAAAAAGCTAGAAGAGGCTACAGAACTAGAGATACAAACTATTCAAAAATCATTTGAAGAGCAAAAGGCGTTTGAAGCAAGAAAGATGACTAAAAATATTACAAAAGAAGTTATTGATGAGGTCTTTAGTGACGGTAGCATTAAGCTTGAACAAAACGAGCTTTTAGATGTGATTGAACAAAAGGTTGGCTAATGAGTATTTCAAAAAAATATGTAAAAGGAATTATGAGTGGATTTAACATAAAAGAGATCCCGCTTGTCCTAAAAGAGTTAGAAGAAATTTCTAAGGCCTTTGGCGTTGATAAATTTAACAAAATCATCTCTTCACCATTAGTCTCTTTAAAACAAAAAGAGGATTTAATTCTTGGAATGTATGAAGGTGATAATCAAAAATTTATAAATTTGCTTAAAATTTTGCTTGAAAATGGTAGGATTGATAGCATCCCTGAAATCAAAGATGAGATTAAAAACAATCTAGTTGCTATGAAAAATGAGTATATCGGTCAAGTTTATAGCAAAGATGAAATTTCAAAAGATGATTTAGCTAAATTAGAGAGCAATTTTTCTAAAAAATTTAATGCCAAGATAAATTTAGAGTATATCAAAAGCGACCTCGATGGTATAAAAATTGATATAAAGGATTTGGGCGTGGAAATTAATTTTTCTATGGATAGATTGAAATCAAAATTAACTGAATATATATTACAAGCAATTTAAAGGAGAAAGTGTGAGTGCTAAAGTAAAAGCAGATGAAATCAGCAATATAATCAAACAACGCATTGAGAGTTTTGAACTTAGTGTTGATATAGAAGAGACAGGTAAGGTTATCTCTATTGGAGATGGAGTTGCTAGTGTTTATGGCTTAAAAAATGCTATGGCTAATGAGATGCTTGAGTTTGAAAATGGCACACAAGGTATTGCATTAAATCTAAACGAAGATAGTGTTGGTGTGGTTATTTTGGGTGATGCTTCTGGTATAGTTGAAGGAAGCAGTGTTAAAAGACTAGGTAAGCTTCTTAGAGTTCCAGTTGGAGATGGTCTTATAGGTAGAGTGGTTAATGCTCTAGGTGAGCCAATTGATGCAAAAGGTGCGATAGAATACACAGAGACTAGATTTGTTGAAGAGAAAGCTAAAGGTATTATGGCTAGAAAATCAGTCCATGAGCCACTTCAAACAGGATTAAAGGCAATTGACGCTTTGGTTCCAATCGGTAGAGGTCAAAGAGAGCTAATTATTGGTGATAGACAAACTGGTAAAACCACTGTTGCAATCGATACTATAATCAATCAAAAAGGTCAAGATGTAATTTGTATCTATGTTGCTATTGGTCAAAAGCAATCAAATGTCGCTCAAACTGTCAAAAAACTTGAAGAGTATGGAGCGATGGATTATACTATCGTTGTTTCAGCTGGTGCTAGTGAATCTGCAGCCCTTCAATATCTTGCACCATATTCAGGTTGCACGATGGGTGAGTATTTTAGAGATAACTCTCGCCACGCATTAATTATCTATGATGACCTTTCAAAACACGCGGTAGCTTACCGTGAGATGTCGCTAATTCTTCGTCGCCCACCAGGAAGAGAGGCGTATCCTGGTGATGTTTTTTATCTTCACTCAAGGCTTCTTGAGAGAGCTAGTAAGCTAAACGATGAACTAGGTGCTGGTAGCTTAACTGCACTTCCTATTATAGAGACTCAAGCAGGAGATGTCTCAGCATATATTCCTACAAATGTTATTTCTATTACGGATGGTCAAATTTTCCTAGAAACAGGTCTTTTTAACTCAGGTATCCGCCCTGCGATAAATGTGGGCTTATCAGTTTCAAGAGTTGGTGGTTCAGCTCAGATAAAAGCTATCAAAAAAGTTTCAGGAACTCTAAGACTTGATCTAGCTCAATACAGAGAGCTTCAAGCGTTTTCACAATTTGCAAGTGACCTTGATGAGGGAACTAGAAAGCAACTAGAACGCGGTCAAAAAATGGTAGAGGTGTTAAAACAGCCGCCATATTCACCACTTCCAGTTGAGAATCAAGTCGTGATAATATATGCTGGAACAAAAGGATTTTTGGACGATTTGCCAGCTAGTGCAGTTGGTAAATTTGAAAGTGAACTTTATCCTTATATAGAAGCTAGATATCCTGAAATTTTTGAAGAGATTAGAACCAAAAAGACTATAGAAAAAGATCTTGATGAAAATCTTGCGAATGTATTAAATGAATTTAAAGCGACTTTTTCAGCTGAATAAGGTTAGAAAATGGCAAATTTAAAAGAGATAAAAGGACAGATACGAAGTGTGAAAAACACTGAGAAAACAACCAAAGCGATGAAGCTTGTCTCAAATGTTAAACTCAAAAGAGCCAAGCAAGCAGCGGTTGATTCTAAAGCTTATGCACAAAAACTTTATGATGTCCTAAGTGAAATTTCAAAAAGAATGCAAGAAAATCCAGCCAGTGGAGAAGCTAGCAAATTTTTTGATTTAGATAGAGAAGTTAAGGCTGTTGATCTTATCTTTATAACAGCTGATAAAGGGCTTTGTGGTGGATTTAATATCTATACAATAAAGGCTGTAAGAGAGTTGATAGAAAGTTATCAAAAGCAAAAGATCAAGGTTAGATTAAGAGCAATCGGCAAAAAAGGCATTGAGTATTTTAACTTCCAAGGCGTTGAGCTGTATGAGAAATATTTGGGTGTTAGCTCTTCACCAAGCTATGACAAAGCAAAAGAGATTATCACTGAAGTTGTTAGTGATTTTTATAGTGGTGAAACAGATAAAATAGTTCTTGTCTATAATGGATACAAAAATATGATCTCTCAAGAAGTGCATATTGCTCAGCTTGTTCCTATACAAGAGCCAGTTGCAACAACAAAAAGTAGTGATGAATCTTTGATAGAGTTTGAACCAGCAAATAATGCGGGTCAAATTTTAGAAGAGCTTTTAAAGAAGTATTTTGAATACGGTATGTATTTTGCACTTATTGACTCACTAGCTGCTGAACACAGTGCTAGAATGAATGCTATGGAAAACGCTACTAATAACGCCAAAGAGAGAGTAAGAGAGTTAAACCTTACTTATAACAAAGTAAGACAAAGCTCAATTACTAATGAACTTATTGAGATAATAAGTGGCGTAGAAGCTATGAAGTAAATTTAAAAGGAGAATTGTTAATGAAAGGCATAATAAGTCAAGTTACAGGTCCTGTTGTGGATCTTGATTTTGGTGACTATTTACCAGCTATTAATGAAGCTATTGAAGTGAATTATGAAGTTGAGGGTAAGAGTCATAGACTAATTTTAGAAGTTGCAGCTCATTTGGGCGATGGGCGAGTTAGAACCATTGCTATGGATACAACTGATGGTTTAAAAAGAGGGCTTGAAGCTTTAGCTTTGGGAGTACCAATTAGCGTTCCAGTTGGTGAAAAAGTTTTGGGTAGAATTTTTAATGTTGTTGGTGATTTGATAGACGAGGGTGAAGAAGAAAATTTTGATAAAAGATGGTCAATTCATAGAGAGCCACCTAAATTTGAAGATCAAAGCACAAAGAGCGAAATTTTTGAAACTGGTATAAAAGTAGTCGATCTTTTAGCACCTTATGCAAAAGGTGGAAAAGTAGGGCTATTTGGTGGTGCTGGTGTTGGCAAAACTGTTATTATTATGGAACTTATTCACAATGTTGCGTTTAAACATAGTGGATACTCTGTATTTGCAGGTGTTGGTGAAAGAACAAGAGAGGGGAATGACCTTTATAATGAGATGAAAGAGAGTGGGGTTTTAGACAAAGTTGCCCTAACTTATGGTCAAATGAACGAACCACCAGGGGCAAGAAATAGAATCGCTCTAACAGGTCTTACAATGGCTGAATATTTTAGAGATGAGATGGGGCTTGATGTGCTAATGTTTATTGATAATATCTTTAGATTTTCACAATCAGGTTCAGAGATGTCAGCACTTTTGGGTAGAATTCCATCAGCTGTTGGTTATCAACCAACTCTAGCTAGTGAGATGGGAAAACTTCAAGAGAGAATCACATCAACCAAAAAAGGTTCAATCACTTCAGTTCAAGCTGTTTATGTTCCAGCCGATGACCTAACTGACCCAGCTCCAGCTACAGTTTTTGCTCACCTTGATGCGACCACAGTTTTAAATAGAAGCATCGCCGAAAAGGGAATTTACCCAGCGGTTGACCCACTTGATTCAACATCAAGAATGCTTGATCCTCAAATCGTAGGTGAAGAGCACTATGCTATCGCAAGAGGCGTACAAAGTGTGCTTCAAAAGTATAAAGATTTGCAAGATATTATCGCTATTTTAGGTATGGATGAGCTTAGCGAAGAGGATAAACTTGTAGTTGATAGAGCTAGAAAGATTGAGAGATATCTATCTCAGCCATTCTTTGTTGCTGAAGTATTTACAGGAAGCCCTGGAAAATATATAACTCTTGAAGAGACATTAGAAGGCTTTAAAGGAATTTTGGATGGCAAATATGATGATCTTCCAGAAGCAGCTTTTTATATGGTAGGAAATATATCAGAAGTTGTCCAAAAAGCTGAGAAATTAAAAGCTTAAGGTGCTATTATGAGTGATAGATTCAAATTAGAGATAGTTACGCCAGAGGGAATGATTTTTTCTGGCGATGTTAAATCAGCACAGCTTCCAGGAAGTGAGGGTGAGCTTGGAGTTATGCCAGGTCACGCATCGCTTATAACGCTACTAAATGCAGGAATTATAGAAGTTGTTGATATAGATGATAAAAAAGAAGTTATCGCAATAAATTGGGGATATCTTAAAGTCCAAGAAGACAATGTCACTGTGCTTGCTGATGGGGCGGTATATGTTGGTGGCAGTAGCGATGGTAAGATTGCAGAATCTCTTCAAAAAGCAAAAGATTTAATCTCATCTATGAGTAGTGATAGTGCAACTTATGCTGGAACTATTGCTAGAATGGATGCTTTAGCGAGGTCAAAATAGTGGGCGTTATGCTTAATTACTTAGCCAACAGTGGCTTTATTACGATCTTTGTATTGTTATGGCTGTTGGCTTATTTTATTACTACTTTTACAATTTTGATATCAAGATGTGTTGGCTTATCTGCTTGGAAAAGAAGAGAAAACAAAGCCTTAGAGGCTTTTTTGATGGGGACAAAACCATCTACTGTAAATTCATCAATCAAAAAATGCATTACCGAACCCCCAACAAGGCAAAGGTTAAATATCTGCCTAAGTATAGCCAAAAAAGAGGCTACAAGTGGTCTTACTTGGCTTTCAATAATAGCTTCTACTTCGCCTTTTATAGGGCTTTTTGGAACTGTAATAGGCATACTTGATACATTTAGCAAACTTGGAGCCACAAATGCTGGAATTGGCGTAATAGCCCCGGCTATAAGCGAGGCTTTAGTTGCAACTGGGGCTGGTATTTTTGTGGCAATTCCTGCTTATACTTTTCATCTTATTTTAAAACGCAAAGCTTATGAGATTGTCTCTATAATCGAACGCGAAATAGATGTAGTTATGCTAGGCGAAGAAAATGTTTGATGAAAACGAAAAACCAGAACTAAACATTACCCCTTTGGTTGATGTTATGCTAGTATTGCTTGCTATTTTGATGGTGGCAATGCCAGCAATTATATATAATGAAAACATACTTTTGCCAGATGGGTCTAAGGTAGAGGTTTCTACTAGCCCTGATTTTGTTATCAGTATTGATAGGGATAAAAATATCTATATGAATAATCACAAAATGAGTTTTGATGAATTTGCTGATAATTTAGTATTATCTCAGGTTGATAAAGGTAGCGTTGCATACATAAAAGCTGATAAGAATTTAATGTATGATGATGTTATGTTTGTTATGAAAACTCTTAAAAAACTCGGCTATCTAAAAATTTCACTTCAAACGCTTTAGGGTAAAAAGTGAAGAATGTCAAATATCCTGAGTTTAGCTCGTTTTTAATCTCGCTTTTTTTAGCTTTTTTAATTTTATGCTTTGTAGGATATCGTTTGGGAATATCTTCACTTCAAGCTATCAAATACACCGATGATAAAGACGCAGTTATTGATATATATTTTGAAGAAGATAGTGAAGAAAACTCAAAGCCAGAAAAATCTATAGAGGAAAAAACGGTCGAAAAACAGACTGAGACCCCAAAACCAGAGCCTAAAAAAACTGAAATTCCAAAAGAACAGCCAAAAGAAGTCATCAAAGAAGAGCCCAAAAATGAGCTAGTAAAAGAACCAAAAGAAACCTTAGAAGCAAAGGCTGAGCCTACAATAGAACACAATCAAACTCAAAGCGAACTAGAGCAAACAGATGAGTTAGTATTAAGTGATCTGTTTGATAGCAGTGTAAAAAAGAGTGTTGAAAATAGTAAAGATCACATTTCAGATTCACAATCTTTATCAAATTCCAATAAAGGCAAAAGTCAAAGAACTGGAGTTTATAATGAATTTATAGGTGGAGTTGAAAAAAAGCTTGAGAGAATTTGGCGTTCATATAGAGCGAATCCAGGCTATTCTGCGGTGGTTGAGATTAGAATTACAAAAGATGGTAGGGCTTATGTAGATATTGTTAAAATTCCTTATGATACAATGTTTAATCAAAAAGTTAGGGATTTTGCTGATAGGATTGAGAAAGAGACATTCCCGCGTCCGCCGGGGAATGAGTTTATCCAAGAGTATAAACTAACTGATAAATTAAAGGAGAATTAGTGAAAAAATTACTACTGATTATGTTTGCATTTGTTTTTGTATTTGCTAAACCAACAGAGATTGTCAATGAGGGTGCAAACGCACTTCCTAAAATCGTCATTCAAGACGCTACAAATTCAAGCGATATAAGCTTAAAGACTAAAGTTTTTAAGCTTATAGTTGGAGATTTAAAAGTTGGTGCTGTTTTTGATGTGCAAAATAGCTACAGCACAAGCAGTTATGATGGAGATTTAACCACCAATATAGATAGCTCTGTAGCTTATATCTTTAGATATGAGCTTGTTGATGGGACAAACTTAAGAGCCAAAGTTTTAAACGCTTCAAATGGCAAGGCTGTTTTTGAAACTACAGCTAGCGAAGAGAACACCAAAAGATTTCCATTTTTGGTTCACGATATAGTCTCAAAAGCTTTAAAAGAGGTTGCCTATGTTAATGTAGATTGGATGAAAGAGCCAATTTTGTTCTCTCGCTACACTTCAGCGGCTCAAAGCCAGATTATAGTGGCCGATTATACTTTGTCATATCAGCAAATTTTGCTAAGTAATGGCTTAAATATATTTCCAAAATGGGCAAGCAGTGCCAAAAATGAGTTTTACTATACATATTATGAAAATAAAACCCCAACTTTAAGGAAATTTAACATCTCATCTGGTAGATCAACCAAAATAATGAATGGTCAAGGTATGCTAGTTGCCTCAGATGTTAGTAGCGATGGTTCAAAAATTCTCATCACAAATGCCCCAAATGATCAAGCTGATATCTATATGTATAATTTAAGAACCAAAACTTCAACTAAAGTTACAAGCTTTGGTGGAATTGATGTAAGCGGAAATTTTATAGATGATGAAAAGAGAGTAGCTTTTGTAAGTGACAGACTTGGATATCCAAATATTTTTGCAGTAAATGCAGATGGAAGCGGTGGAGTTACTCAGCTTGTTTATCACGGCAGAAACAATAACTCAATAAGCACTTTTAGAGATAGTATTGTCTATTCAAGTAGAGAGAGTGGCTCAAGAGAGTTTAATATCTATATAATGTCATCATCTACTAATTTTGTTAGACAGCTTACATCTGGGGGCAAAAATTCATTTCCTAGATTTTCAAGCGATGGCGGAACTGTGCTATTTATAAGAGAGGGTGCAGTTGGAAGTGCAGTTGGAATTATCAGAATTAATGAGAATAAAAGTTTTCATTTTCCATTAAATTTAGGAAAAATTCAATCTCTTGACTGGTAAGCCTTGCTAAAGTTAATTAAAATATGATATAATTTACGAAATCTTAAAAAAGGTGGATATAATGAAAAAATTGTTTTTAACATCAGTTGCAGTTGCTGCTTTAGTATTAAGTGGTTGTAGTAAAAAAACTCCAGAGGTAGATGTAAGTGAAAAAATACTAACTCCTGCTGAGTTGGCTGCTCAAATTCAAGGTCAAACTCAAAAAGTATACTTTGGCTTTGATAAATACAATGTTACTTCAGATATGCAATCAGTTGTAGCAAGTAATGCTGCTTTGTTTAATCAAGCAGAAGCTTCAAGTTTTGATATTAGAGTTGAAGGAAACTGCGATGAGTGGGGAACAGATGAATACAATTACGCTCTAGGTCTAAAAAGAGCAACTTCTATCAAAGATGAACTTATCAAAAATGGTGTAAATGCTGATAGAGTTTCAGTTGTTAGCTATGGTGAGAGCAATCCAGTTTGCACAGACAAAACAAAAGATTGTGACGCTCAAAATAGACGCGGTGAATTTACTGTAACAGCTAAATAATGAGATTTACATTAAAATTTATAGTGGCAACTTGTTTGGTTGCCACTTTTTCTTTCTGTGAAGAGATTTCTGTTTTTGGAATGGGAGATGTTAGCTCAGGTAGCACATATGGTCTTACTGAAAATGAGCAGTTCCTAATCCAAAATCAAAAAAAACTCAAAGATTTGCAAAGTACAGTTGATTCTCAACAAACCACCATAGATGGTCTAGTTGGAATTATTGAAAGTTTGAATGAAAAAGTTGCAAATTTAGAGGCTAGAGTTGCTGATTTGGAGATTAGAACTACTGGTAGAGTATCTAAAAAAACTGCTAGCAAAATCTCTCAACCCAAAAAGTCAGTTGCGTCAGCTTCTACTAAAAAAGACTACTCTTCTGTGAGCTTAGATGAAGTCCAGCAAGAGGCTAAAAAACTATATAGCGAAAAAAAATATAGCGACGCAAAAGCTGCTTATGATTTTTTGCTTTCCAAAAACTATCAACCAGCATATACAAATTTTGCACTAGGCGAGATAGCCTTTAATCAAAAAAACTATTCGGCTGCGATTACAAGCTACCAAAAAAGCGTTTCTTTAAATGCAGATGCACCATATATGCCAAAACTTCTATTAAATACAGGTAAGAGTTTAGAAAATTTAGGTAATAAAGAGAGTGCTAATAAATTTTTCTCAGCCTTAAAAAGCAAATATCCTACTTCAAATGAAGCGATGTCTTTGCAGTAGCAAAGCGTCAATTTATCTTTTTTTGTTACAATTAACAACTTTATTTTAATCTTAGGAGAGAGTATGTCTCAAAACAGAGTTATTTCGATGCAATACGAGTTAAAAGACGCAAACACAGGTGAAATTTTAGAAAGCAATTGGAATTCAAATGAAATTTCTTTTATTAGTGGTTTAAACCAAATTATAGCTAAGCTTGAAGAAGAGGTTTTAAAGCTTAGCGAAAATGAAGAGACCAAGATATTTATAGCCTCACAAGACGCAACAGGTGAGTATGACCCAAGTGCTTTAAAAGCGATACCAAAAGAGCAATTTGCCGGTATTGATTTGGTTGAGGGAATGGAGCTTTTTGGCGAGGAAGAAAATGGTGCTCAAGCTAGAGTTATTGTCAAATCAATTGGTGATGAAGAGGTAATGGTGGATTTTAATCACCCATATGCAGGCAAAGATCTTGAGTTTAAGATTAAGGTTATAGAAAACAGAGAAGCGACTGAAGATGAGATTTTGATGGGAGTTCCGCAAGGTGCTCATGTTTGTTCGTGCGGCTCTCATTCACACGACGAAGACGATGAGTGTTGTGGTGGACACGGCCACGGCGATGGTGGATGTTGTGGTAGGCACCATCATGGATAAAAAATTAGCATTTATTTTCCCAGGACAAGGTTCTCAAAGCTTTGGAATGGGAAGTGAAATTTACCAAAACTCAAATTTAGCCAAAAATTTACTTGAAAAAGCTAGTTATGAGCTTAAAATAGATTTTAAGGCTCTTATGTTTGAAGAAAATGACAGGCTCTCTTTGTCTGAATTTACTCAACCTGCGATAGTTTTAAACTCTCTTATGCTTCTTAGTGAGTTTAAAAATTCGCTAAATTTAGCCCCATCTTTTTATATGGGGCACTCGCTTGGTGAGTTTAGCGCTTTAGCAGCAGCTGGAGCGTTGGGTGAGATTGATACTATTAGGGCTGTAAATTTGCGTGGGAAATTTATGCAAGAAGATTGTGATGGCAAAGACTTATCAATGATGGTAGTGCTAGCTTTGCCTGATAATACAATTGAAGAGATCTGCAAGAGTGCAAGGGCTGATGGCAAAGAGATCTTTGTAGCAAACTACAACTGTGATGGACAGGTCGTTCTAGCAGGAAGTAAAAAAGACCTAGTAGAGATTGAGCCAATTATTAAGCAAGCTGGTGCAAAAAGAGCTATGATTCTTGATATGAGTGTGGCAAGTCATTCGCCTTTTCTTAAAAATGCTTCGCAAAAACTTAGCAAATTTTTGCAAACTTGTGATATCAAAGAGAGTTTTGCTGATATTGTCTCAAATGCAACTTCTAAAAAATATAACACCAAAGATGAAGCATTGATTGTGCTTGAAAAACAGCTAGTTAGCCCAGTTTTATATAGACAAAGCGTTGAGAAATATGAGAGTGAAATTGACGTGTTTATAGAGTTTGGAAGTGGAGTTTTAGCCTCTATTAACAAAAAAATTACCAAAAAACCAACGATTTCTATTAAGGATTATAAAACCTTACAAGACGCGATAAAAAGGCTTGAAGAGCTATGAGAGTTGCGATTTTAAGTGCGATGGAAGAGGAACTCTTTCCTATTTTAGAAAGTCTTGAAAACTACGAAAAAATCTCATATGCTAATAATATATATTACAAATCAAGCCTAGCAGGTCACGAATTAATTCTTGCATATTCAAAGATTGGCAAGGTTAATGCAGCACTCACTACTACAATTTTACTTGAGAGATTTAAAGCTGAAGTTTTGCTTTTTAGTGGAGTTGCTGGCTCGCTTAGTAATGAGTTTAAGATAAAAGATCTATTTTATGCTACTTCCCTAGCCCAACACGACCTTGATATTACAGCGTTTGGACATCCGCACGGCTTTGTGCCAGGTGGAAGTATTTTTGTCAAAACAGATACAAATTTAAACACTCTAGCCAAAAAAATTGCTCAAAGCTTAGGTATAAATTTAAAAAGTGGAGTAATTGCCACAGGCGATCAATTTGTATGCTCAAAAGCTCAAAAAGAGTTTATCGCTAAAACCTTCAAAGCTGACGCGGTTGAGATGGAAGGAGCTTCAGTGGCGGTAGTTTGTGAAGCTTTTAGAGTGCCATTTTTTGTTTTAAGAACGATAAGTGATAATTCAAATGAAGAGGCTGATATTCATTTTGATGAGTTTTTGGACTACTCATCAAAGATAAGTGCTAAATTTACTGTAGAAATGGTCAAAAATTTGTGATAGAACTTAGCAAAAAACTTATCAGACAAGTTGGCATTGCAAATGCCAAATACAAAATGTTTGAAGATGGGGACAAAATTCTACTTGGAGTAAGTGGGGGCAAAGATAGTCTAACTCTAGCTCATTTACTCAAGCATTTTTCTAGTGTAAGCCCCTTGAAATGGAGTTTTGAGGCTGTTACAGTAAGATATGGCATTGGCGAAGATGTCAGCAAAGTAGCGGCTCATTTTAAAACTCACGGCATTGATTATAGTGTGATTGATACTAATATCTTTGAGTTTGGCAAAGAAAAAATTAGAGAAAATACGACATTTTGTAGTTTTTGTAGTCGCCTAAGGCGTGGATATCTCTATAGCTACGCACTCAAAAATGGCTTTAACAAACTCGCTATAGCTCACCATTTTGATGACGCAGCGGAGAGCTTTTTTATGAATTTGACATATAATGGTGCACTTAGAACTCTAGCACCTAAATACAGGGCCCAAAATGGACTTGTGCTAATTAGACCGCTAATCACTTCAAGAGAGAGACAGATTATTGATTGTGCTATCAAAAATGAGCTTCCTATAATGGATGAAGAAGATAGTTGCCCAGCCAAACAATACACCGGCAAAACCCCAGTAGCAAGGGCTAAAACCAAACAGATGCTTGCTGATATGGAAAGAGAAAATCCTAAATTTTTTATCAGCCTTATGTCTGCGTTTCAAAATATTCACAAAGATACATTTTTTGATTATAGTATAGAAAATCAGTAGAAATTTAAAAGTAAATTTAGGGATAAAATTTGCAAATTTAACCCTAAATTTACAAATAGTTTTCGCAATACAAAATCAAATTTAGTTCTAAGTTCATACAACAAGATTTATCAATCTATTTTAAACAATTTTAACTGATTTTTATTTATTAATTTTGTAATCTATAAATAAATTTGTTAATAAGTTAAAAATTTTACTAGAATACACTGATTTTATGTAAATTCTTAAAAATAAGTTGTTAAAATAAAAATTATAATAATTAATGATTTGAAATTTAGTATATATTAGTTTTATATAAAGTAAAAATTCAAATAAGATAAAATTTGTATCATATAGTTTCACTACATTTTACTTGAAAGGAAAAGATATGAATTTTTTACAAACTAAAGATCACCAAGAGATCTACTTTGGAGATAGTGGCAAAGGTAACCCTATACTATTTTTGTCTGGTTTTATGGGAATAACTGAGATTTGGGATGGCGTTATAGCTGATTTAAGCAAGGATTTTAGGTGCACAGCTCACGATAGATTAGGCTATGGTCCGCTCATCAAAGCCAGCTTTAGAGGATAGATATTTTGTAGAAAGAGATGACGCAATAGCTATTCTTAAGAAGCTGGGCATCAAAGAAAAAGTCATCCTAGTAACTCACTCAATGGGTAGCAATATCGCTACGATTTTTGCAAACAGATACCCAGATCTGATAAAAGCTATCATTTACACACCTCCAAATTATTCTGGCAAATCAATGGGCGAATACAGCTCAAGAGCTATGTATGAGAGCTTTTTTACCACTCCATCAAAGTAGGCTGAGAGTTTTATATCAAGTTAGGATTAGAGCCAAATATCGCTAGTGAAGCAGCCAAATGGTCCAAAGAGTGCTTCATTAATAACGCGATGGCGATAATTGAGTGCGATTTAAATGATGAAAACTCTACTCAAATTTCAGTTCCAACTCTAATAATTCACGGCGAAAATGACATTGGAAGCTCACTTGAAAATGACGCAAAAAGGATTCATTCGCTTATTAAAAACTCAAAACTTGAAGTTTTAAAAGATACAAATCACTTTCCAATAACTGAAAAAACTGATGAAGTGATTAGGCTGATAAGGGAATTTATAAAAACTCTTTAATCACATACCTTGAAGCACTATGTTAAAAAGTTCATCCACGACTTCGTCGTCTAAATTTATAGTGCTTTTAAGTCTGTATAGCTCAAGCAGCTCTTTTTTATCAAATCCGCTTTTGTTTATACAGCTTTCGCAAGCTGGCAAAAATGCTCGTGCTAGAGCGACTTTACCAGCAATCTTGCTATCGCAAATAAAGCATTTAAACTCATCATAAAGCCTGCCTTCATTTTGCAAAATTTCAATATAAGCTTCAACTATTACTCGCTTAGGATTTTCTTTGTTAAATTTCATATATGCATTATCTAAAATTTGCATATATGATTCTTCTATATCTTCAAGGCCTGAGAGATGTTTATAAAGTAGCCTGATAAACTCTTGCCAAATTATCATCTTTTGTCTTGAGTGAAGCCACTCAAGCCCAAGGTGCATTACATTCCTAAGGCGTGGGAGAAACTTTGGTGAGCTTTCAAGTTCAAAGTCAATCTTATACCCAAGAGCTATATTTGAGTGGCGTGCCCCATAAAATCTATATGTTTGAGTTAAATTTTTAGCACTCAAAATATGAACTATACAGTCTTCATCTTTTACTTTTTGAACTCTTAAAATATATCCTTGCATCCTGAAATTATACTAAATTTTGGATTAATAGAGAAATTTTTTGTTTTTAATAAGCAAATGTTGGCTATAATGCAACAATTTTTATATAGGTAGGTATGATGAATTTCGGTGATTTCTTTTCTAAAATACGAAAAAAACAGCCCGATCCAAGCGAAGCACCAACGCACTGGATAAAGTGTCCAAAGTGTGGGTCTTTGATGTATCACAAAGAGGTTGAGGCGTCTTTGAATGTCTGTCCAAAATGTGCTTATCATATGCGTATAAGTGCTACAAAAAGGATAGAAATGCTCTGTGATGCTGGAAGTTTTGTTGAGTTTGATAAAAATCTTGAGCCGGTTGATCCTTTGAAATTTGTGGATAAAAAATCGTATAAAAAACGAATCCAAGAAGGGATTGCTAAAACTAGTAGGGCTAGTTCAGTAATAAGTGGCGAAGCTAAAATCGATGGCAAAGATATTGAACTTGTGGTGTTTGATTTTGCATTTATGGGTGGAAGTTTGGGCTCAGTTGAGGGTGAAAAAATCGTCCGTGCAGCCAAAAGAAGTATGGATAAACTATTTCCACTTATTATCATTAGTGCAAGTGGCGGGGCTAGAATGCAAGAGAGCACATTTTCACTAATGCAGATGAGCAAAACTTCAGCTATTCTTAAGCAGCTATCAAGCTGTAAAATTCCTTATATTTCAATCCTAACTGACCCAACAATGGGTGGTGTTAGTGCGTCATTTGCGTGGCTAGGGGATCTCATAATCGCTGAGCCAGGAGCTTTGATAGGTTTTGCTGGTCCTAGAGTTATCAAGCAAACTATCGGGGCTGATCTGCCTGAAGGGTTTCAAACTTCTGAGTTTTTGCTAGAGCACGGACTGATAGACGCTATCGTTCCGCGAATAGAGCATAAACAGTATCTATCTGATATGATTAGCTTGCTTTGTGACAATGATGATAAAAAGTTGGCTTAAATTTAAGGTATAAATTTGGAAATTTCAGTCTATAGCATACAAAAAAACGGTGATGAATTTGCAAGTGAAATTGCCAAATACATCGCTATGTCAAAAAATTTTGCCACAATAAAAGACGCTGTGCTATTTAATAATAAAATCGCAAAAGCTCAAAGCAGCTCAGGGAGTGAAGCCTTAGTGGCATATGATGAGATATATAGCGACAAAATCAACGGCTTTTGCGTAGGTCTTGATGAAAATGGCTTGATGCTTGATAGCTTTGAGTTTGCTAAGCTAGTTTCTAATCGAAACAAAATTTCATTTTTTATAGGCGGAGCTTATGGGTTTAGTGAGAATTTTAAGAATAAAATGGATAAACTTGTAAGTTTTAGTAGATTGACAATCGCACATAAGATTGTAAAATTGATGCTTTATGAGCAAATTTATAGAGGCCTTAGCATCAATGCAAACCACCCATATCACAAATAAAGGAAAAATGTGAAAAAGTCTGATTTGGAAACTATCAAAAAATCTCTTTTAGAAAGACAGGAACAAATTTTAAAAAACATTAATGACTCATCAAATAGCATAAGTGAGCTTCAAAATACGCGTGGTAGTGATGAACTCGATCAAGCTAGTATAAATACTGATTCAAATTTAGAGTATTCTATCTCGTTTAAACAAAGAACTGAGTTAGCTAATATACAAAGAGCATTAGCCAAAATCCAAAATGGAACTTATGGAATATGCGAAATGTGTGAAGAGGAGATAAGCCCAGCAAGACTCAAGGCAAATCCAAGTGCAAGACTTTGTATAACTTGCAAAGAGATATCTGAAAGGAAATTCAAATAAAAAGGTGCGACAATGAAAATAAAACAGTTTATAATCTACTCTATAATCTATATAGGGGTTGTGGGAATTGTTGTTTTTGTGAAACAGAGTGGAAGTTATACGTTTGAGCTTTTTGGGCTAAATTTAACACTTCCTATTGCTGTTTGGTATATGCTTCCTGTGGCGATTTTGGTCATTTTGGCAGTTTTGCATATGATGTATAATGGTATAGGATTTTATCTGGTAAAAAGAAATTTTAGAAGCGATGCGAATTTATACGATGATTTTGCCAAAGAGCTTATGCTAGGATTTGATTCAAACAAAGAGTTTAAAACTGAGTTTTTTAGTGACCCAAAAGAGCTTACTAGATTTTTATCCCCGTGGGGCAGTTTTAACTATTCGCCAAAGCTTTCTAATCAAAATTTAAGCGAAGTTGTAGAGGTAGTAAAAAAGATAAAAAATGGCGAAGCTGTAGAGCTTAAAAAATACCGAGTTTCACCGGATTCTAAGATTTTTATTCAAAATGAAGAGAACAAGCTCAAAAGCGATAGCAAATATGCAGTCCAAATTTTAAAAGACAAAAAAGGGTTGTATTCTGAAAATTTAAGCAAACAAGCCTATTTGGTATTTTTGCAAAACGCTACATTTTTGGATATTAAGAAATTTAAACTCCCTGAAAACAAAGATGAGATCAAAATTTTGATAGATAGATATATTGGTGATGAGAGTTTTGAGATGTCAAAAGAGGATCTTTTCACACTACTTTTAAAAGGAGATTTCTCAAATTTAGAGTATGTAGAGTATGTGAAATTTTTCAAACAAAAAGACGCTAATCCGCAAAATTTAATTAGCTTTTTTGAGCGATTAAAAGCCCAAAGAGAGAGTGCAAATGAGGCGTATTTGTATCTTTTGTATGAATTTGGAATGATTGATGAACTAAGAGAAGCACTAAATTACAGCGAAGACAAACTGGATAAATTTGAGATTTTGCTATTTTTAAAAGATAGTGGCAAAAATATCTCAGCTTCATATTTTTATTGATGATAGATTTTAGCAAAAATCCGCTATTTTTAGCACCTTTGGCGGGATATTCAGACCTGCCGCTTAGAAGTGTGGTTAAAAAATTTGGCTGTGATGTTACAGTTAGCGAGATGATAAGTGCTAATGCTTTAGCATTTGGTGATAAAAAAACACAAGGTATGCTTCAAAAAAGCCCAGATGAAAGCCCATTCATCGTCCAAATTATGGGTAATGATGTAGAAGTAATCAAAAAAGCGGTTTTGATTATAAATGAGATGGATTGGGTTGATGGGATTGATTTAAATTGTGGCTGTCCAGCCCCAAAGATAGTAAGGCAAAACTCAGGGTCAGCACTTTTAAAGGATCTAAATTTACTCTCAAAAATCATCGAAATTATCAAAAAGACATCTACCAAACGCTACGCTAGCCTTAAAATGCGTCTTGGATTTGATAATAAAAACGCCATAAATGTGGTTGAGTGTTTAAATGATTTAGGGCTTGATTTTATCACAATTCACGGACGGACAAAAGCTGGTGGGTATAGTGCTAACGTGGATTATGACGCTATTGCTAGGTGTGCTGATTTAGCTAAAATGCCAGTGGTTGCAAATGGGGATATTACTAGCCAAAATGCTAAAAGTGTGCTAAGCAAAACTGGAGCAAAAGCGTTGATGATAGGTAGGGCAAGTATCGGTAATCCGTGGGTTTTTTATGAGATAAAAACTGGCAAAAGCGTAGATGAAGAGACCAAAAAACGTATTATTTTGTGCCATTTTGATGAAAATATTAGGTACTACGGCGAACACGGCGTGGTAATTTTTAGAAAACACTTGCATAAATATTCAAAAGGCTATGATTTGGCTAGTAGCTTTAGAGATGAGATCAACCACACAGATGGCGTAGATGAGATGAGAGAAAAGATAGAAGAGTTTTTTTAAGTTATTAATATCATATATAATTTAGATTTATTTTAGTAATTAAATTCTAAATCTAACTTCAAGTAGATATTTTTATAGAATACAAAATGTTATATGAGTAATATTAAACCTAATAAATTGTAATTTTATGTAAAATTGAAAATTTTACTTTTTAGTATTTAAGTTTTATAACCAAGATTATTGTCTTAAATATAAATTATTAGCATTTTACTCTAAATTTTTTAATTTATTTATATTCGCTAATTTTATACCATAAATTGCTAGATATAAATTAGCACAAATTCTATTTTTATATGTTAGAAGCAAGAAACAGCGGATTTTTAAATATGATATAAAATTTAAGCAATATAAAACTTTTGAAATGGTAATTATATAATGAATCGTCATCAATATAATATTTTATTTTTTGTTAGTCTGATAAAATTTGTTTTTTAGTGGTTTTATAGTAAATTATTATTTGATTACATAATGACGATTTTGCTTTAAAACCATTTGATATATGCTTGATTGGTTTTTAAATTTTTCTTGCTTAGAGTTTAAAATAAAACAAAAAAGAGTAAATTTTAAGAGCTAATTTAAAAAATTAAATTGCTAATAGTGTGAAAAGATATTAAATTATCAACGAGTTTTTTAATAGTGAGATTTTTTACAAACAACTAGTGGTAAAAAATGTTTAGAGCTTATCATTATTAACTATATTGATGATAGCTTAGTATATTTTAGATTTAAAAAGCATTTTAGAGTAGGATGCTTAAATTTGCTTTGGTATTTTTAAAGTATTAAAAAGTAATTTTATATTTAACGAACTTTGGTCAAAGTGCTATGACATTAAAATTCCTTAAGTAAAACTGAGGTTGAACTTATATTTTTAAATTAATTAAAGAAATTAATATAGTATTATAATCCACTAAGCCATAATTTTTAATTTCTCTAAAATTTTCCAAAATATTTAAAAAGGCTAAGTTAATTTTAAAATTAAGTATTTTTAAGAAAATTATAGCTTTTATGAGTATAAAACTACAAAATTCTCTCAAATTTAAAATATAATATAAACTTTAAATCCCAAACTCATACAGATGTCCAAAACCAAGCTTAACCAAAGCCCCATGCACAATTAATGCTAAAAGTCCAGCAAACCCTCCAGCCAAAACATCATCAAGCATAACCCCAAGCCCACCTTTGACATCTCTATCGACCTTGCCGATGATTGATGGTTTGAGTATATCAAATCCTCTAAAAAATATCACACAAAGCAAGATGTTAAGGTATGAAAAGCTTAACTCCCCACCAGTTCCAAAAAGATCAATCCCTCTACTAGCCCCAGCTATCGCCATTGCAAGCCAAACTCCCACAACTTCATCAATTACAATAAATGAGTTGTCGTGTTCGCCACTAATGCTTTCAAGTTTATTGACTAAATTTATCCCTATCAAAAAAAATAGAATTGAGAGCAAAAATAGCGTCTCGGCAGTTAAAAACTTAAGCACCACAAGACCCACTAAAGCCCCTGCGATACTCCCCCAAGTTCCCGGTGCCTTTGGCATTAATCCGGTGTAAAAAAATGTCAAAATTAGTTTTTCAGTTTTATTCATAAATATCCTTAAGTAAGCGAGCTAGTTTGATACAAACTCATTAGCCCCTCATAAAATTCTCTATTACTATGGTGTTCCAAAATCCCTTTGTTTGGAAACAAATCATTGCAAATTTCTTGTAAATTCTCAAACCTTTGTGTGTGCAAAGTTGATAAAATCAGGCTTGAAATCTCTTTTCTCATCAGTATGGCTGGTGGCATTATACCAGCGTTTAAAAGTGCTCTAAGGGTTTTGGTGTGATATTTGATATGGTGGTGAGAGCCGTGTGGGCAGGTTTTAGTGCTTACTATTGTCCTGCAGCGGTTGCAATACACATACTCAGCCATCACCAAAATTTCAATATCAAGCTCTTTTTTATAGTGATCTAATAGTGTGTGATATTGATTATTGTCAAAATACATTCCTAAATTTCCATGATTTTGTCCGATGACAAATTTAGTCGCACCGAAATTTTTAGCAACAATGCACTCAAGCTGTGGAAATTTATGGCTTGTAAATATATATGAATTTTCTATAGGAACTATTATTAACTTATTTCTAGGCAAAAATTTATTCGCAAAATACTCTAGGCATTTTTTTCTAAGCTCAAAACTAAGAGTGTTTTTATAAGCGTTTTCTATGAGAAAAATCATTATCATATCAGCCTTATCAATCGTCATCCTAATAAGCCTTTCATGGACTCTATGAAGCGGGTCAAGGCTCATCATTAAAGCGGTTATTTTTTTGACATTTAGCTCTTTTTTGATTTTTTGAATATGGTTTTTTATAGGAGCAATTTCATCTTTGAAAAGTTTAAATTCCCCACTAATCGCTATTTTGCCAAGTTTTTTGTCATCTTGCTCAAAGCTAAAAATAGAGCTATTTTGCCAACTTAAATCTATCTCAAAACTGCTATCAACTTTTAATTCACCAACCTTATCGTTATCTTTAATAAGGTCTAAAATTTCACCACTTTTAACCCCGCTAATACTTTTTATATTCTCTTTGCTAGCTGGGGCAAAAATAAATGGATATGGCATAGGTTCGTTTTGAAAATATCCTGTTTTTAACGCCTCTTCGATTTGGCTTTTGTCCATTAATTTAGTATATTTACCAAATGCGCCATTTTGAATTAAAGAAAGAATTTCAAAATCACCCTTATTTAAAAAGATAACTCTATTTTTTCTTGTAAATTCCATATTTTTTCCTTTTTTCCCACAAAGATTTCCTTGACATTCCAAGTTTGCTTGCGATTTCGGTATCTGGGAGAACATTTTGGTGGATTTGAATAACTTGTTTGACATACTCATCTATGCTTAAAATTTCGCTATTTAGGCTAAAGCCTTTGGAAATTTTTGCTAATTCTAGTATGCGAAATTTACCATTTTCACTTAAATTTGTCGTCGCAACGATTATTTTTTTGTCAAATGCATTTTCATAAATTTTATCTTTATCGCTTCCTTTGAGCTCTGCAATATTTGAGAGGTAATATACTTTTGTGCTATTTTCTTGCATAGTTTGCAAAAACTCTAAAACGCTAAATTCATCATTGATTCTAATAAAATCAAAACTAAGATCAAACTTCCAACACATTTGAAAGACATAGCTATCTGCATCGGCAATATTGATGGCTTTGATTAGCAGTGGAAACATAGGCTTAACAAATTCATATTTTTTATTACTATCTATATCAAAATACTCTTTTATGTAATTTTTGTGGCTCTCATTTTGCGAAATTAGCTTTTTGTAGTTTTCAAAATGTTTGATTTTTCTAATGAGCTCTTCCATCATAAATGGCTTTTGCATATACTCGCTAGCCCCAGCTTTTATCGGATCAAGCACAGTGTCATTGCTAACGTACGAAACCATCAAAATGATAATTGAGTTTTTAAATTTATCAATTATTTTGTATAAAATATCGTGATTAATGCTAGTGCTAAGCAAAACTATATCAATATTGCTCTGTTTTAGGGCATCTTTTGGGGTAGAGATTTCACACTCATAGCCTAGTGCAATAAGCTTACTTGAGATGCTTTGGGCTAGATAAATTTCGCTTTCAATTATCAGTATATTCATAGTTTTTTCCAATCAAAATATCCTAAAGTTACGCTTGCTATGCACGCAATGCCTTCACTCCTGCCTGTAAATCCAAGCTTTTCGGTGGTGGTGGCTTTAATATTTACAAATTTAGTCCCCAAAATCTCACTTATCACTTCTCTCATTTTATCTTTGTATTCGCTAAGTTTAGGTCTTTGAGCGATGATGGTAATATCAGCGTTTTTGATGATAAATCCATATGAGTTAATCCGTTTTACAATCTCTTTGAGTAAAATTTTAGAATCGATATTTTTGTAGCGTTCATCATTATCTGGGAAAAGCTCACCTATATCTCCAAGCATACTAGCCCCACAAATCGCGTCAATTAACGCGTGAATACCAGCGTCTCCATCGCTATGAGCGATTAGGGCGTATTCACAGAGGATTTTAACTCCACAAAGCGTGATATACTCACCACTTCTAAGGGCGTGAACATCAAAGCCATTGCCGACTAAAATATCGCTTGAAGCACTTTGAAAATCAAAAAACTTAAGATCTTCTATTTTGGTGATTTTTTTCATATCATCTTTAATCTCTACAAACTTAAGCTTTCCACCAACTGATTTGATAGCAGAGCTATCATCAGTGAAAATCTCATCTTTTAAAAGTGCGGCTTTAAGCAGACTGACGCGAGAAATTTGTGGGGTTTGGATGAGTTTGATTTCGTTTCTATCCACCAAACTTTCACCCAAATACGCAGTGTCACTAATGCTAGTATATGGGCTAATACAGTCACAATCGGTTAAATTCTCAAAGAGTTTGTTTATATTTTCCTTGCTAACTTTTGCCCTAGCTGCGTCGCTAACCATTACAAACTCGCTATCAACCATATCAAGGGCGTTTTTAAGTGAAATTTGCCTTAAATTACCCCCTTTTACGTATTTGAAATTTGGGGCTATCTTTTGCATATAAGAGATATCGCTATCTTTGGCAACAATTATGATCTCTTTAAATTTATAAATCTTTTCAAATTCTTTAGCCACAAAAAGCCAAAGTGGCAACTCGCCAAACCTTAACCACTGTTTTTTAATAGGTGCTTTAAATCTAGTTGCGTCTCCAGCGCAGAGTAAAACTAATGATAAATCATGCAAAATTTGTCCTTGTTTAAAAAAGTGTTACTATATTATACATTTTTTTAGTATAATCCCAACTAAAAATGTAAAATTTTATGAAAATATTAAAAATTCGTATAATTTAGTTACAATTTTAGACATTAAAACTATGAAATTTTATTCATAAATTTAAACTAAAGGTAAAATTTGGAGAATTTAGAGACAAAAAAGAGCGATTTTGAGAGCAAAACTCAGCTCTGCTATGCTAAACAAGGCGTCATTACTAAAGAGATGAAAGCAGTCGCTAGTGCTGAAAATTTAAGTGAAAATTTAATATTAGATGAAATTTTAAAAGCAAGGCTAATAATTCCAGCAAATATTAATCACACAAATCTCGTTCCGATGGGAATTGGTAGAGTCCTAAAGTGTAAAATCAATGCAAATATCGGCTCATCAAGCCTAAGTAGTTGTGAAGATGAAGAGGTGGCAAAATTAAAAGCTTCAGTTAAGTTTGGTGCTGATACGGTGATGGATTTAAGCACTGATGGGGATTTGGATAAGATACGAAGCAAGATTATAGCAAACTCAAGCGTTCCAATCGGCACTGTCCCACTCTATGAGATGGTGAGTGTAATCAAAGATATCAAAAAACTAACACCAAAATTCATCCTTGAAATTTTAGAAAAACAGGCCATTCAAGGGGTTGACTACTTTACAATCCACGCTGGATTAAAAAGAGATTTTTTGGATTTCATAAAAAATAGAAAAATGGGGATAGTTAGCCGTGGTGGAAGTTTGATTGTAAGCTATATGAGTAAAACTGGCAAAGAAAATCCATTCTTTGAAATTTATGATGAAATTTTAGAAATTTGCAGGCGTTATGATGTTAGCCTTTCGCTCGGCGATGGATTAAGGCCTGGATGTCTATACGACGCAACTGACAAGGCTCAGCTAAGCGAGCTTGAAACTCTTGGTGTTCTAGCTAAAAGAGGTTATGAAAAAGATGTGCAAGTTATGATAGAAGGTCCAGGTCATGTGCCTTTTGATGAGATTGAACTAAATATGAAATTAGAACAAAAGCTCTGTAGTGACGCACCATTTTATGTCCTAGGACCTTTACCAACTGATATAGGAGCAGGATACGATCATATTACAAGTGCTATCGGTGGGGCGATGGCGGCGTTTTGTGGGGCAAGTATGCTATGCTATGTCACAAGAAAAGAGCACCTTGGACTTCCAAACTTAGAAGATGTCAAAGAGGGCATTATAGCTCACAAAATCGCAGCTCACATAGCTGATATCGCTCTTAAAAAAAGTGGTGCGATACAAAAAGACCACGAGATGAGCGAGGCAAGATACGCATTTGACTGGGAAAAGCAGTTTAATCTAAGCTTTGACCCCTCTCACGCCAAAGCTCTTTGGAGTGAGAGTTTGCCAAAAAATGCGAGCCAAAATCAGCACTTTTGTTCAATGTGCGGACCAAAATTTTGTGCGTATAAAATAAGCAAAGATATTATGAAAGGAGAAAAAGATGAATGAGAATGAAATTTTAGAAAAACTAAAAAGCGTTTTATATCCAGGCTTTAAAAAAAGCATAGTTGAGTTTGGCTTTGTCAAAAATGTCAAAGTTGATGGAGATAGTGTTACGATTGATATTGAGATAGTCTCAGCTAATCCTAATGTTGCAAATACTATAAAACAAGATATTATAAAAACTCTAGGTTTTAGTCCGGTTATAAATATCAGCCAACCAAAGCCACCCACAGAGAAAAGCAACACTAGAAGTGGCAAAAATATCGCCCCACAAATTAAACACTTTGTGATGGTAAGTAGCGGAAAAGGTGGCGTTGGCAAAAGCACCACAACGCTAAATTTAGCCATCTCTATGGCAAAGCTTGGCAAAAAGGTTGGAGTGTTAGATGCTGATATTTATGGACCAAATATGCCTAGAATGCTAGGAGAAGAAAAAACTGCCCCAACAGTTGTAGGTAAAAAGCTTAAGCCGATATTAACTCACGGCGTTGAGATGATGAGTATGGGGGTTTTGATTGAACCTGGTCAAGGATTGATGTGGCGTGGAGCGATGATAATGAAAGCGATCGAACAGCTTTTGGTGGATGTGCTTTGGAGTGATTTGGATGTGCTTTTTATAGATATGCCACCAGGAACAGGTGATGCACAAATCACTCTAGCTCAAAGCGTGCCAGTAACTGCTGGAATTTGTGTAACCACGCCACAAACTGTGGCTCTTGATGATAGTGCAAGGGGACTTGATATGTTTGAAAAACTTCATATCCCAATCGCAGGAATTGTAGAGAATATGAGTGGATTTTTATGCCCTGATAATGGCAAAGAGTATGATATCTTTGGCAAAGGCGGTGCCAAAAAATTAGCAGACGAGTATAAAACCAAAGTTTTGGCTGAAATTCCTATAGAAATAAGCGTCAGAGAGGGTGGCGATACAGGTAGGCCTATTAGCTTTTATGAGCCAAATAGCCTTAGTGCTAAACGCTATGAAGAGGCAGCTAGTGCTCTTTGGGGTGAGATAGAGAAAATTGACAAAGAAAACCTTGCTGATAATTCAGCTATTCAACCAGATACTAGTGGCAAAGCCCACTGTCATTGATAAAGGAACTAAATGGTAAATATAGACTCTCTTAGTATGAGATTTGCAAATCAAACTCTATTTGAAGATGTAAGCCTAAGCCTTGACAAAGGCAACAGATATGGTCTTATTGGTGCAAACGGTGCTGGCAAATCAACGCTTCTTAAAATTTTAAGTGGTGAGATAGAGCCTACTATGGGTGAGGTTAATATCGACGCAGGGCTTAGAGTTGGGGTGCTAGGACAAGATCAATTTGCTTTTGAAAACTTCACTCTCAAAGACGCGGTGCTCTATGGCAACAAACGTCTATATGACGCAGTCAAAGAGAAAGAAAAGCTCTATATGAGTGAAGAATTTACTGATGCTATTAATGAGAGATTAGCCGAACTTGAGATAATCTCAGCTGAAGAAGATCCAACCTACGAATACGAAACAAGAATTGAGAGAATTTTAAGTTCGCTTGGACTAAATGAGTATGAAAAGCTTATGAGTGAAGTTGAAACTAGCGATAAATTTAAGGTTCTGTTAGCACAAGTGCTGTTTCCAAAGCCTGATGTGCTGTTTTTGGATGAGCCAACCAACAACCTTGATATTGAGTCGATTTCGTGGCTAGAGGATGAACTTAACCGTCACGAAGGCACTATTGTGGTTATTAGCCACGATAGGCACTTTTTAAATCAAGTTTGCACCCATATTTTGGATGTGGATTTTAAAAAAGTTAGGGAATTTAGTGGCAATTACGATGAGTGGTTTATCGCTGCAAATCTGCTAGCCAAACAACGCCAAATGGAACTTGACAAAAATTTAAAAGAAAAGGAAGCTTTGGAGAAATTTATCGCAAGATTTAGTGCAAACGCTAGCAAAGCTAAGCAAGCCACAAGCCGCCAAAAACGACTTGAAAAGCTCAATATAGAGGAGATAGCAACTTCAAGCAGGAGAGAACCTAGCATTTTATTTAAGCTAAATAGAGAGATTGGCAATGAACTAATCAGCCTTGATGAGATTAGCAAAAAATTTGATGAAAAGGTGATATTTGATAAATTTAGCTTCAAGCTTGAAAAGGGCGATAAGGTTGCTATTATCGGCAATAACGGCGTTGGCAAAAGCACACTTTGCAAAATCATAATGCAAGAACTATTACCAGATAGCGGAAACGTGCATATTGGAGCGACTATAGAGTTAGGATATTTTGCTCAAGATACCGGAAACAAACTCACAAGCGATTTAAAGCTTTATGAATACTTGCAAGATAGCAAAAACAAAGACCTTGATGAGATAAGAAAGTGCCTTGGTAGAATGCTTTTTAGCGGAAGCGAACAAGAAAAAAGTATTAAGGATTTAAGTGGTGGCGAAAAACATAGAGTAATGCTAAGCAAACTAATGCTTACAAAACCAAATATTTTAGTGCTTGATGAGCCAAATAATCACCTTGATTTAGAGGCTATCATCGCTCTTGGCGAAGCACTATATAACTACGATGGTGGCGTGATTTGCGTTAGCCACGATAGAGAGCTAATAGACGCGTTTGCCAATAGAATTTTGCACTTAAAAGGTGATGGTAAGATAGTGGATTTTAAAGGGAGTTTTGAAGAGTATCAAGCTAGGGAAGTCGCTAGTAAATTTTAGGGCATAAATGCAAATTTTAGCTTTTAACATACTAGGCTGCGTGGCATTTTTGCTACTTAATTTTTATACCTTGCTTTCAATTAAAGCGAGGTATTTTGAGCTAAGTTTAGCTCTTTGGATAGTGTTTTTCTTGCTTTGTGCTTTGCAAATTTATCACTTTTTAATCCCTATTAAATTTGGCAAATTCAGATTCTCAAGCATTAGTTTAGCTTTTAGCTTTTTTGCATTTTTGCTCTGTCTTATGCTTGATATAATAAGTCTATTTTTTAGCTTTGATGAGTTTTTCTTGTTTGGATTGATTGGAATTTGCACATTTATTATTTTTGGGCTCAAAAACGCTCTCACCCCCAAACTCACCACAAAAACCATCAAAATTAAAAATCTAAAAGAGCCTATTAACTTTGCAGTAATTAGTGATATACATTTAGGAAAGTTTTTAGGAGCCAAGTTTTTAGATAAAATAGTTGATAAGATAAACTCACTTAATTATGACGCATTATTA
>JALFKC010000055.1 GCA_022775765.1 Campylobacter sp.
AAATCCCCAGTTTTGCCAAGTCATGTATATGAACTACGCCTTGAACGCACCTTTTATCATCAATAACTATAAGAAGCTGAATTTTGTATTTTTCTATAACTCTTAAGGCTTTGTAAGCTAGCATAAATCTATTGTCAATAGTTTTAGGATTTTTGGTGGCGTAATTTATAGCTTTTTGATTGATATCAAAGCTCTCATCCATAAGTGCTCTTCTTAGATCTCCATCGCTTAAAATAGCTACTAACTCATCATTTTTGTTAGTTAGCAATACACTTCCAAGCTGTCCGTGAGTCATCGCGTCAATAGCAATTTTAAGGCTAACATCATCACTAACAATAGGCAAATTTTCACTAACCATAACATCTTCAACCTTAGTATAAAGTCTCTTTCCAAGGCTTCCACCTGGGTGGAAATTTGCAAAGTCTTCACTACTAAAGTTTCTTAGCTTCATTAAGCATACTGCTAGAGCGTCACCTAGTGCTAGGGTTAGGGTTGTAGAGGTGGTGGGAGCTGCACCTAATGGGCAGGCTTCTTTGATGATATCTGTGAGTATCACTTCGTTAGCAGCTTTTGCAAGTGAGCTAGTTGGATTTTTGGTTATTGCTATGATTTTAACACCATATCTTTTAAGGTGAGGTAAAATTTTTATAAGCTCATCACTCTCACCGCTAAAGCTAATTGCGATGATTAGATCGTTTTTTTGCACCATCCCAAGATCACCGTGAAGTGCTTCAGTTGGGTGTAAAAAAAAGCTTGAGGTGCCAGTGCTTGCCAAAGTTGCGGCAATTTTAGCCCCTATGTGACCGCTCTTGCCAACGCCTGTGACGATGACTTTGCCTTTGCACTCTTTGATTAAATTTACTGCGTTTTCAAAATTAATCCCAAGCATGTCCGCTTGACGAATAAGTTCATTTCCTTCTATTTCTAAGACTTCCTTTGCTATTTCTAAAATTTTACTCATCTTCTCTCCAAATTTACATTAGATAAACTATAGGCACGATTGTTGGGTATTTTTTGATCTTTCTATAGATATGCTTTCTGATAGCTTGGCGGATATTTGTTTCAAGTGCTCTTTGGTTTTGCAAAACTTCTTCTTTGGAATTTGTTAGGAATTGAAACAATACTTGTTCCATCTCGTGTGCGAAACTTTTTTGGCTCTTTTCATCTACAATTCCATAGCTCACAACCCTAGTTTTGATAAGTCTTTTGTCACTTTTTGAAATTTGGGCGATTATCATTACAACGCCTGCGTCAGCTAAATTTTGGCGGTGTTTGACGATATCATCTGAAATTTGTTTGTTAATTTGGTTGTCTATGAAAACTTGACCTGTTTTAACGGTTCCAACCCTTTTTAGATAGTTTTGGGCTAGTTCAACTTTGTCACCATTGCTCATCAAATAGATATTTTTCTCATCTACGCCACACTCTATAGCAGTTTGGCGGTGCCTTACTATGTGATTGTATTCACCATGCACTGGAAGGAAAAATTTAGGCTTTGTGAGGCGAAGCATAAGTTTTTGCTCTTCTTGAGCAGCATGCCCTGAGACATGGATTTCGCTAAAATCTTGATACGCTACTTTTGCACCGCTTTTTAACAGATAATTTATCACGGTTGATACACTTCCTTCGTTGCCAGGAATTGCCTTGGCTGAGATGATGATTTGGTCGCTTGGTTTGATTTTGATGTATTTGTGCCCATCAGTTGCCATTCTGTATAATGCACTCATTGTTTCGCCTTGGCTACCAGTTGTAACTATCAAAATCTCATTATCAGGGTGTTTGGCTACATCATTTGGATCTATAAAAATACTCTTATCAAGCTTTATGTAGCCCAGTTCCATCGCGGTGAAAAGATTTCTTTCCATACTTCTTCCAATAACGCAAACTTTTCTTTTAAATTTAAGCCCTTTTTCTATAGCCTGATAAACTCTGTGAATGTTTGAGCTAAATGTGCTCATTATTACCCTGCCCTGTGCTGAAGCGAAAATCATATCAAAAGTTTTGCCTACTGAGCTTTCTGATTTGGTATTGCCCTCTCTGTGAGAGTTAGTGCTATCGCTCATCAAAAGTTGCACCCCTTTTTCGCCATAATACGCAAGCCTACCTATATCTGTAGGATAGCCATCAATTGGGGTATGATCTATCTTAAAATCCCCTGAGTGAATTATCACGCCAACTGGAGTTTTTATTGCCAAAGCACACGCGTCGATGATCGAGTGAGTAATATGCATCCACTCTATCTCAAAGTCGCCTATTTTGTAAATTTTGCGAAGTTCAACCGGGTAAAAAAGTGCTCTTTTGCTCTTTAGTCCGTGCTCTTCAAATTTATTGCTTATCATCCCTAATGGAAACGGTGTAGCGTAGATAGGAAAGTCAAATTCTTTATAAAAATAGGCCATCGCACCGATATGATCTTCGTGTGCGTGAGTGATGATAACAGCCTCAATTTTGTCTTTGATTTTTCTAACATAATCAAAATCCGGTATCAAAATATCTACCCCAAGTATGCTCTCATCAGGAAAACTCATCCCCACATCAACGATAATTGCACTTGTATTTGTCTCAAAAATCGTCATATTTGAGCCAATCTCACCAAGCCCACCAAGTGGCGTGATATGCACTTTGGCATTTGGATCGCTAACTTTACTAAAAGGTTTAAGAATATTTTCAAGGGTTTTTTTGTTAAGTGCGATGACTTTTTCTACTCTTTTTTGCCACGGCTCATTGCCTGTTAGGCTTTTTGGCATATTTGTTCGTCTGTGCCTTTTTTTGCTAGATTTTTGCTCTTGCTCGTTAGTGTCGTTTTGTGAATTAGCAGTTTGAGCTTTTTGGTTTGAGCTTTGGTCACTACCAGCCTCTTTTTGAAGATTTTTTTTGCGATTTTTATAACGGTTATGCTTTTTTAAATGTGTTTTGTTAGTTCCGTTAGTGCTTGAATTCCCGTTATTTTGGGTATTTTCACTATTTTGTGAGTTATTGTTAGTTTGGCTGTTAGTGCCATTTTGATTAGTTTTTTCTTCCATTTTCTGCCTTTAGATTTTCATAAATTTTTATAAAAAAGGCGATATTTAACTCATGTGGTCTTGTGAGTGTTGAGATTTTAAGTTTATCAAAGATTTCACTAACTATATCTTTTGAGTAGAAATTTAAGAGATTTTTAAATAGCGTTTTTCTAGGCTGGCTAAAAGCCACTTTCAAAAAACTCTTAAATTCATCATATGAACTATTGTCAAATTCATAGAATCTTTGGTCAAATTTCTCTATCATCATAACTGCTGAAGTTACTTTTGGGGGCGGATTAAACGCCTCTTTTCCTATGTCAAAAAGTATCTTTGAGTTAGAATTTAAATTTGCCAAAATAGAAAGCGAACTAAATTCTTTTTGCATAGGAGTTGCACAAAATTTAACCGCAACCTCTTTTTGAACCATCACTATCATAGCTACACAACTCTCATCCTCTAAAGCTTTTAGGATTATATTAGTTGCTATATAGTATGGTAAATTTGCTACCAAAATATATTTTTTATCTGATAAATTTCTATCTTTCCATATATCCAACACATCACAAGCGACAAGTTTAAATCTATCGCAAGCTATCAAGTCTGCAAATTTATCTTTTAATATCTCAACCAACTCTTTATCTATCTCAAAGGCGGTTGTTTTTGCAATCTTTACAAGCTCTTGTGTTAAATCACCTAAGCCAGGCCCAATTTCTACGATATTATCGCTATTTTTGGGTATCGCTTGGATGATTTGTGAAATCACAGATTTATCTATCAAAAAATTCTGTCCGAACCATTTTTTTGCTTTAATCATTCCTCGATTTTATCCAAAATTTACTTATATATAGCTTTACCTTATCATTAAGTTTATTATAGTAAAATACAGTTTTAAGGAGAATTTATGCAAAATATCAAAAACCCACAAAACCAAACCATCACCAAACGCATAATTCCCTGTCTTGATGTATTTAATGGCAGGGTTGTTAAAGGGGTAAATTTCGTCAATCTCATCGACGCTGGCGATCCAGTAGAGAGTGCTAAACGCTACAACGATGAAGGTGCGGATGAGCTGACATTTTTGGATATTAGTGCTACAAACGAAGAGCGAAAAACTATTGTAGAAGTTGTGCGAAATGTCGCTAAAGAGTTATTTATACCACTTTGTGTAGGTGGCGGAATAAGAACGGTTGATGATGTCTGGGCTTTGCTTGATGCGGGCTGTGATAAGGTGAGTATAAACTCAGCTGCCATCAAAAATCCAAATTTAATTACAGAAATAGCCTCTAAATTTGGCTCACAATGCGTTGTTGTGGCTATTGATGTCAAAAAAATTGATAATGATTATAGGGTTTTTACTCACGGTGGCAAAGTTAGTAGTGGCATAGAAGCACTCTCTTGGGCAAAAAAAGTTGAAAATTTGGGGGCTGGAGAGATAATGCTAACTTCTATGGATAAAGATGGCACAAAAGATGGCTACGATATTCCTATAACCAAAGCTATGAGCGAAATGCTTCAAATCCCTATAATTGCAAGCGGTGGGGCTGGGAATATGACGCATTTTAAAGATATATTTGAAAATGGTGCGGACGCGGCTTTGGCAGCTAGTGTGTTTCACTTTGGCGAGATAAGGATAAATGAACTCAAAAATTATCTATCCCAAAACGGCATTGAAGTAAGAATTTAGGATGAAAAATTATGATAGTTTGTGCTGGTAGGAGTGAGATTTTTGATTTTGCGACCCCTATTGGGGTGGGGCTTGTGGATAGTGCGATAAATTTAACCACCCTACTTTTGGATAAAAAGCCCAAAAATATTTTGTTTGTTGGGACGACTGGGCTTTATAGAGATGGAGAAATTTTGGGAATTTATGAGAGTTCATCGGCTGTTCAGCACGAAATTTCAGAGATAAATTCACAGAGCTATTCGCCTATTTTTAGCGATTTAATCTGTAATGTTTCACGTGAAACATTGGTTGTAAATTCATCAAATTTTATAACTACAGATGAAATTTCTGTTGCAAAATTTGCAAAACTTGGCTATTTTATGGAAAATATGGAGTTTTATTCTGTTGTGCAAGTTGCTAAAAAATTTGAGATCCCTTGCCTTGGACTATTTTGTGCAACAAATTTTTGTAACTCTTTAGCTCACGATGATTTTATCAAAAACCACCAAGTTGCAAAAGAAAAACTTGAAATTCATACAAAAAAGAGAGGTTACCTTGAAAAATTTCTTTAATTTAACCAAAAAAGAGCTTGAAGAGCTAGTAAGTCCAAAATTTAGAGCTACACAAATTTTTGACTGGGTCTATAAAAAATACGCCACTGACTTTTTACAGATGTCAAATTTACCCAAAGATTTACAAGAAAATCTCTCGAATTTACTCTTTCTTGATCCACTAAAAGAGATTAAAAAAGAGATTAGCAAAGATGGAAGTATCAAATATCTTTTTGAATTAAAGGATAAAAACACCATTGAAACCGTGCTTTTGCCGATGAAAGAAGAGATTAATGAAAATGGGAAAACCGTCTCTCACGCTCGTTATACGATATGTGTTAGCTCACAAGTTGGCTGTAGAATGGGCTGTGCGTTTTGTTTGACTGGCAAAAGTGGGTTGATTAGAAACCTAGAACCAGGTGAAATAATAGCACAAGTTTGGCACCTCAAAAAAGACAACTCAATCCCATATGAAAGACGCGTAAATATCGTCTATATGGGAATGGGCGAACCGCTTGATAACTTTGAAAATCTGACAAAAGCTATAGAGATTTTCAAAGAAAATGATGGTCTTTGTATTGGTGCAAGGCGTCAAACTGTCTCTACAAGCGGCCTTGCTTCGCAGATTAAAAAGCTTGGGCAAAAAGATTTAGGAGTGCTTTTGGCAATCTCTCTTCACGCTGTAAATGATGAGCTTAGAGTAAAACTTATGCCTATAAATCGTGCTTACAATATAAAAGCGGTGATGGATGCGGTAAAGGAATTTCCTATAGATATGCGAAAAAGAGTGATGTTTGAATACCTTGTGATGGATGGTCTAAATGACAGCTTAAAAGACGCAAAAACTTTGGTAAAACTGCTTCACGGAATAAAGGCAAAGGTCAATCTGATATATTTTAATCCGCACAGTGGAAGCGAATTTGGTCGTCCAAGCGAAGAAAAAATGGTGGAATTTAGAAATTTTTTGCAAGCTCACGGCGTAACCTGCACTATCAGACAGAGCAAAGGCCTTGACATAAGTGCGGCTTGCGGACAACTCAAAAATAAGGAAGAAAATGCCAGCTCTTGATATGATACAATATATAATCATCGCCATAGTTTTTGTTGCAGCAATTGCTACGATAATATATGTCATTATTAATGACAAAAAAAACGGCGATTTGTAGATGAAATTTATACAATTTACCTGCAAATTTCATAGAAATTCTGCTTAAATTTGCTTATAAATTTTAAGCAGATTTACTGTTTTTGTTACTCAAATTCACCCTATCTTAATTATTCAATCTTTTAAAACAGATAAATGGGCGTGAGATTTAAGCTCAAACTCGTCTCTCATTTAGTGGTGACTAATCCCCTTTTGGCTCGGTTATAGTCCAAAGCTTTTGAATACGTGGGCTAAGTATTGTGAGACATTTGTGGCTGATAGAGATGAGGGATGATGGCAAATTTAACTGCGATTATCGTAGGCTTATTTGCTAAAATCCACCAAATTATGAGAGCTTTATCTTAAGCAAAACTAGCAAAAAAGCTAAAAATTTAAAGATGGTAAGAGAGATAAAACTTTGGACCAGAATAGAGAGTTAAATACCAGTGGCGTTGCCAATATAAATAAGGGGTACAAAGACTGCTATCGCAATAACAAGCACTTTAATATCATATCACCAATTATCGCCTATGTAGTGGCGACCAGTATTGTAAATTTTTCTTCACCAAAAGCTTTAACAATAGAAAGTGCAATAATGCTACTTATAAGGGTTATAGTAAGACTTTTAAAAACAAAAGCTGTTACTATAGCAGTAATACAAAAAGCTACTGTGCCATTAAAAAAAGATGGTTTATAGAGCTTCAAAAGTATGATAGACATAACAGTCACAGCAAACGCTGCACTGCTTTGAGTTGCAAACATTTTCTTAACTACTTTCATATAGTTTTATTAAATCTAAATAGCTTAAAAAATAAGCTTAAAAATTCCATATATATAAGCAAAAAAATACCAAAAATTGCAGAAATAGCGAGTTCAAAACCTTTTTTAACTCTCATTTCTCCTTTAGTAGTTGGATAAAGTTCAGGGAAAAGCTCTTTTTCTCTAGCAATTTTGCCTTTTTTGATAATAGACAAGCATCAAAGAAAAGTTATAAACATATCGACACTGCCCAAAAAGCCAAAGCTGACATATATCATCTAAGCCCCTTTCATATAGTTTAATGCACAAATTATACACTAAAAAAGGTTAAAATGTAAAAGATTATAAATGGACAAAAAATAAACTTATTTCTAATTGCATAAATTCATTAAGTTTTAGCCGCTTCAAAAACAGTAGAATTAAAAAAACCTCTAGCCGTTATACTGCAAGTGGCAAACCAATAAAATAGAGCAACTATTTGATAATTTTACAAATAAATTGTTTGAGATAAATCCTAAGATAACAAATTAAATTCTTAAATTTAATCAATATATTTTCAAACAATTTAAAAGTAATAATTTAAACGCCCACCACTACACACTAAGCGATTTTAAAAATTCATCTCTATAATCCATCTTAGTTTTTATACAAAATTTTTCACCCAAAAACTCAAATTCTAGCTCACTAGCATGCAAGCACAATCTGCTTGCACTGGTTTGTTTCACTCTATCAATAGGCGAAATTCTCTCATCCATTATGGTCTCGACCGTCTCTTTGCTAACGCCATAAAGTGGATCGCCAATTATGCGATGTTTCACGTGAAACATATGCAGACGAATTTGGTGCTGACGCCCAGTTAGCGGGATACATTTAAGCAAACTAGCGTCAAATTCATCAAAATACTCTACCAATTCAAAACGCGTGATCGCTGTTTTACCATCATCTCTGATACGCATTCTTACCTTGACATCGTCATTCTCAAAAGAGCTTCCAATCTTAGCATTCACTTCAAATTTTTCATCTACCCTACCCTGAACCAAAGCATAATAGCTTTTTTTGACTAGCTTTTTTTCAAACATAGTTTTGAGTAAATTTTGAGCCTTGGCATTTTTAGAAACGAGTATCACGCCACTAGTTTCTCTATCTAGTCTATGAGCTACGCAAGCATTTTTATCATATAAATTCCAAATTTCATCATACAGCGAGTATTTGCAATGCCTGCCGTTTGGATGGCTCAAAACGCCACTGGGTTTATCAAAAACAGCAAAATATTGATTATCAAAAATAGGCAAAATTTCTCTTGGATAACATTTATAATCAATTAGATAAATTTCACTAGCGATTTGATTTTTTTCAGTGATAGTATTACCAGCAAAACTCTGCACCCTGCCCTTGTCGATAATCCGCTGAGCTTGGGGCATTGTATAGCCATTTTGCATTAGAATTTTATAAATTTTTGTTGGTTCTTTTGAAGTAATTTTAAACTTTTCATAAGCCATTATTAACCTACTTTTTATACATATTTTTATATAATTTATAGCTTAATTATACAAAATTTTACTGAAAAAGGCTACTTGATGGTTGAGAGATACGCACGAAAAATTATGAGTGATAAATGGAGTATTCAGGCTAAATATGATGCTTGGCTTGAAGTTGAAAAGGCCGCTGTAAAGGCGTGGAACAAGCTTGGTTTTGTAAGCGATATAGATTGCGAAAAGATAGTCAAAAACGCCAAATTTGATGTCACAAGAATAGATGAGATAGAAAAGACCACAAAGCACGATGTCATCGCATTTTTAACAAGTGTGAGTGAGAGCTTGGGAGACGAGAGTAGATTTGTGCATTATGGTATGACAAGTAGCGATTGTATCGACACTGCGACGGCTTTGCAAATGCGTGATAGCCTAGAAATCATCATTGCTGATATTAAAGAGCTTCAAAATGCTATCAAAAAAAGAGCAAACGAGCATAAATTCACTCTGATGGTAGGCAGAAGCCACGGAATTCACGGCGAACCGATAACATTTGGGCTAGTTTTAGCAATCTGGTATGATGAAATTTCACGCACACTTGAACTTATAAAACACGCCAAAAAAGTCATCAGCGTCGGCAAAATCAGCGGTGCGATGGGAAATTTCGCTCACGCCCCACTTGAACTTGAAGAGCTAACTTGTGAGTTTTTAGGTCTTAGCCCAGCACCTGCGTCAAATCAAGTTATCCAAAGAGATCGCTACGCACAGGTTATCACTGCGATTGCCCTGTTAGCTAGTTCGTGCGAAAAAATCGCCGTTGCAATTCGCCACTATCAAAGAACGGAAATTTATGAAGCAGAAGAGTTTTTCAGCCCTGGTCAAAAAGGATCGTCCGCAATGCCGCACAAAAGAAATCCAGTTCTTAGCGAAAATGTCACAGGACTTTGCAGAATGCTACGAAGTTACGCCACTCCTGCGATGGAAAATGTCGCACTTTGGCACGAAAGAGACATCAGCCACAGCTCGGTTGAAAGATTTATCCTACCTGACGCGTTTATCACGGCTGATTTTATGCTCTCTCGCCTAACTGGGCTAATTGATAAACTCTTAATTTATCCTGAAAATATGATGAAAAATCTAAATCTCACAGGCGGACTTGTTTTCTCGCAACGCGTCTTATTAGAACTGCCTAAAAAAGGCGTTAGTAGAGAAAATGCGTATAAAATCGTCCAAAGAAATGCAATGAAAGTTTGGGCTGATTTGCAACACGGCAAACCTGCGATTGACGGAAACAGTCATAGCCTATTTTTGCAAAATTTACTAAATGATGATGAGCTTAAAAGCTATCTTAGTGATGATGAGATAAAATCGTGCTTTGATTACGATTACTACACCAAAAATGTAGATAAAATTTTTGCAAGAGTGTTTAAGTGAGTAAAAATTTATCACGCAATAAACGAAGCGTTTTTGTTAGTCAAAAGATAGAAATTCAGCTAAAAAAGCTCACTTTAAAAGCACAAAGCGTTTGGATTAATAAAGTAAATTTAGCAGTGCAAAAGTACTCTAAATTTATCATCCAAAAAACAAAAAGCGTAATTATTTTGAATAAATTTATCTTAATTAATAGTGCCAAAATCTAAAAACATCGTAGCAAATAATTTAAATAAAACTTGCTTAAAATATAAAATAAAGAGGTGTAAATGAAAGTAATAAAACGAAACGGTAGAACCGAAGAATTAGATATATCAAAAATCAAAAAATACACAACTTCAGCTGTTGAAGGCCTTGAAAATGTAAGCCTTAGCGAGCTTGAGGTGGATGCGAAAATTCAATTCCGCGATATGATAACCACTGAAGAAATTCAGCAAACTTTAATAAAAACCGCAGTTGATAAGATAGATGTGGACCGTCCAAACTGGACTTTTGTGGCTGCAAGACTCTTCTTGTATGATCTTTATCACAAAGTCACCGGGTTTAGTGGATATAACTCTTTGCAGGAGTATTTTAAGCGTGGTGAAGAAGCGGGCCGTATAGCCCTTGGCGTCAAAGAAAAATATGACCTTGAAGATTTAAACTCATATATAAAGCCTGAACGAGATTTGCAATTCACCTATCTTGGCATTAAAACTCTATACGATAGATATCTCATCAAGGACAAAAATGCAATGCCAATTGAACTTCCTCAGCATATGTTTATGGCGATTGCGATGTTTTTGGCTCAAAATGAGATGGATTCACAAAGCTGGGCGAAGAAATTTTATGACATAATCAGCAAATTTGAAGTTATGCCGGCTACCCCTACTCTTTCAAACGCTAGAACAACTCGTCACCAACTCTCAAGCTGCTACATTGGTTCAACCCCTGATAATATTGAAGGGATTTTTGATAGCTACAAAGAGATGGCACTTCTGTCTAAATTTGGCGGCGGTATCGGCTGGGATTGGACGAAGGTTAGAGCGATGGGTGGAAGCATTGATGGGCACAAAAACGCGGCTGGCGGGATTATACCGTTTCTAAAGGTGACAAATGATATCGCAGTTGCGGTTGATCAACTAGGCACTAGAAAAGGTGCAATCGCCCCATATATCGAGCCTTGGCATATGGATGTGAGCGATTTTTTGGATCTTAGGAAAAACTCAGGCGAAGAAAGACGCAGAACACACGAGTTATTTCCGGCATTGTGGATAAATGACCTATTTATGAAACGCATCGAAAACAACGAAAAATGGACGCTTTTTGATCCTGCGGATGTGAGTGATTTAAGTGATTTATATGGTGAAGAGTTTGAAAAACGCTACGAAGAGTATGAAAATGACCCAAAAATTCCAAAAAATATAATGATGGCAAAAGAGCTTTGGAAAAAGGTTTTGACAAACTATTTTGAGACCGGGATGCCGTTTTTATGCTTTAAAGACAACGCCAATAGAGCCAACCCAAACTCGCATGTAGGAATAATTAGAAGCTCAAATTTATGCACTGAAATTTTCCAAAATACAGAGCCAAATCACTATAGTATAAAAGTAACATTTGAAGATGGTGAAGTTAGGTATTTTGAAGAGGATGATATCCTAACAATAGATGGTGGATACACCAAAAAAGCCAAAAAAATTACCTCTCTTGATAGCCTTGATGGCAAACAAGTCTATATCGTAGAAAAAGGCGTCAAGGATGGCAAAACCGCAGTTTGCAATCTAGCGAGTATAAATTTAAGCAAAATTCACACCAAAGAAGATATCGCTAGAGTTGTGCCAATTGCAGTAAGAATGCTTGATAATGTCATCGAGCTAAACTTTTACCCACATATCAAGGTTAAGCACACAAATTTAGCTAGCCGCTCTATTGGGCTTGGCGTGATGGGTGAAGCTCAAATGCTAGCCGAACAAGGAATAGAGTGGGGAAGCTACGAGCACTTTGAAAAAATCGACGCGATAATGGAAAACATAAGCTACAACGCCATCTACACCTCATCAAATTTAGCCATTGAAAAAGGCGTGTATCCGGACTTTGAGGGTTCAGCGTGGAGCAAGGGAATTTTCCCAATCGATAGAGCAAAAGATGAAGCAAAGGCTCTAACTAGTAGATCAAATCTCTTTGATGATAATATCTGCGACTGGGAAAAACTAAGGCAAAAAGTCAAAAAAGATGGTATGCGAAACGGCTATTTGATGGCGATTGCACCGACTTCTAGCATCAGCATTTTGGTTGGAACCACCCAAACAATTGAGCCAGTGTATAAACGCAAATGGTTTGAGCAAAACTTAAGTGGAATGATCCCTGTTGTGGTGCCAAATCTAAGCCCTGATACTTGGGCGTATTACACCCCAGCCTACGAAATCGACCAAACCCTGCTCGTAAAAGCCGCTGCTGTTAGGCAAAAATGGATAGATCAAGGCCAAAGTCTAAATATCTTTATGAGCCTTGATAAGGCAACTGGTGGGCACCTTAGCCAAATTTATATGTTAGCGTGGAAGCTAGGGATCAAATCCACTTACTATCTAAGAAGTGAAAGTCCAGCTAGCGAACATTTAAACAGCAAACCAGCCACAATGGATAGAAGTATAGAGTGTGAGGGTTGTCAATAAATTTATAGCCAAATTTGGCTATAAATTTGTGTGTTTGCAATAAAATCTTATCTCGGGTATAAATTAAAAGTGTCATCTATCTGAGTAAATTTACAATGATATTTGCAAATACTTTTATATCCAAAGAGCGGTTTTTGCAAAGTATTTTTAAAATGGTAGCTAATAGATAGAGTTTATGATGGTTTCTAAAGCTCAAAAGCAAATGGTTTAAGGTTGCAAAATTAACTGGCATATTAATTGCGATAAAGGATTATTTTAAAATAAATCGGCAAATTTGTGAGTTGATTTTGGTAGTTTTTTATGTCAAATTTACTCTTTTACACACATAATTGCTATAATATTTTGCATTCGTTTGTATGATAAAACAATATAAATTTAGCAGTATTGATAGCAACTGGTAAATAGCCACCATCAACAAACTACTAAATTTATCTCTTATAAGCTTTTTATAAACTTAACATACTCTTTAGCGTTTTCATCAAGTTTATCTTGACTATACTCACTCTCAGCACCATAAAATGCGTGAATTCCAGCAAATTTGCTACTGCAATAATACGCAGTGCTTTCAAAACAAGATAGTAGCTCACTTAAGCTTCTGTGTCTAGCAAAGCCATCTTCATCCGCACCAGCACTCACTGCAACGGCTAGTTTTTTATCTCTTAGGACAGGATTTTCTACACCATAAGCCCAACCAAAAGTTAGCACATCATCTAGCCATTTTTTAAGAAGTGGTGTCATACTATACCAAAATAGTGGAAACTCAAAAACTAAATTTGAGCTATTTTCTATCAAATTTTGCTCTTTTTTGATATTTATTTTAAAGTCAGGGTATTTGCTGTAGATATCGTTGATTTCGATACTATCAGAGTGCTTTTGAAGCTCTTTAATCCATCTTTTATTGATTTTTGAGTTAGTCATATCTGGGTGAGCTAAAATAACAAGTGTTTTCATGATTTTCTCCTAAAGTGAATTGCTAATTGCTCTTAGTATAGCCAAAAAGGTAAAATTTCATTTAAATTTTATAATATAATAAAGATTATATGGTCTTAGCTATGATTTTATTACTTATATGTGTAAGATTATTTTGGTTTTCGTAGGTCTTAAACTCAAGGACTAAATAGCTAAATTTAACCTTTTAGCCTTTTAATTATAAAGAGATTTTGGATATGCAAATAGATGAGTTCAATGAGTTTGTAGAGATTTCAAAAGAGATTTTAAAGGCTAGAGGTCCTCTTTAGAATGCCACTCTTTTCTTATGTATTTACTATGCCAAACCCCCATTACTACATAGTTCCAAAAGGCAAAAGCGGCATAGTCTACACCAAAAAGGATATGTGGAAAAATAGCAAAAATTATACAAAAAAATGCTGGAAAAATGGCATTTCAAAGAATATTTTAATCATATTATCTCCTTATTTTTAGGGTATTTTACCACAAAAGGGATAAAAATGGCTAATGAGATTAAAAAACTTTTAGGAGTAGAAATTTTTAGAGATATTATTCATTATTGCTAGTTGTAAAAAAGATTTCATAAATCCAAAAAATAGCATACAACAAAAAGCCAATAGTTGGATAAATCACAATAAGAAGCAAAGCAGAGGTAAAAATTTGTCAATGATTGTATAGAGCCCATAAGCCCTACTGGCTCATCAATATCATAAAAGTTTGATTAAATAGATATCAAACTATGGTTTTGAAAAATAGTTAAGTCTTAAGCGTAGTGCTTTAGTCGCAATATAAAATCCCAAAGCACCACGCTAAATTGAGTATAAATTTCAAATTTATATATGAAATTTACTCTTAAAATACTCATCTATATCAAAATAATAATCCCCATTTTCGCTAGCGAAAGTAAGCATACTTTTATCAAATTTTTCGTGAGAGTTTATCCCCATCACAGCCATTATCGTCTTTAGACTTTTAAGCATTGTGGCATGATAGTTAGCGATATGTTCGGCTTTTTTGTCTATTAGATATGAAAGGCGTTTTTTCTTATCTTGCGTTGCGAGCCCTACAGGGCAGTGTTTGCCAGCTCCCGCACACGCCCTAGCCCTAATGCACCCAGCACTCATCATAAAACCCCTTGCAATTCCAACCAAATCAGCCCCCAAGCACAGCATTACAGCAGCGTCATCAGGGGTTAAGACCTTGCCACTTGCTATAAGCTTGATTTTGTCTTTTAGACCAAACTCTCTAAGCTTGCTATCTACGATATAAACTCCGTGTTGCGCGTTTAAGCCAACAGACTCCATCAATTCAAGTGGCGCTGCACCACTTCCGCCATCAGCCCCATCTATCGTGATAAAATCGGGCAAATCTTTGCCGTTATCCATACGAGATTTGAGTTTTTCACACATTTTTTCGACCTCTTTTATATCAGAGATGACGATTTTAAAGCCAACTGGTTTGTCTGAGAGATTTTTGAGTTTTGCGACAAAATCAAAAAGCTCATCATAATCTTTTGCATATGGAAAACGGTTAGGACTAAAAAGATCCTTGCCAATCTCCACACCCCTATAATACGCAATTTCGGGGCTTATTTTGTCACCTAAAAGCTTGCCACCGGTTTGCTTTGCACCTTGAGCGATTTTGATCTCTGTGGCTTTGCAAAACCGCATAACTTTTTGATATCTAAGCTCATCAAATTTGCCATCATCATCTCTAACACCATAAAGTCCTGAGCCGATTTGAAAGATGATATCAGGCATATCATCAGGAACTTCGCTAGGAAAATTTGAGATATCGCTATTCCAATTAATTCGGTAAAATTTAAGTGACTTTTTGTCAAGCACAAAGCTATCTATGGCTTTACCTTTTAGTGCTATCGCTCTATATTTACGGCTTGCGACGGTGTGATTAAAGAAAAATTTATAAATTCTATACACAGCTTTGCAGAAACTACTAGGATCTATCACCTCAAAATAGCTCTCTCTTTCCTTGGTAAGAGTGTGAGAAAAAAAGTAATTACTAGTTAGCGACCCCTCACCTGTATTTACTGTAAATTTGCCTATTTTAGCTGCTTTTGCAAAGGCTCTAGTCCCCTCAGGACTTAATGCACCATCGCTCATTGCTGATCTTATTATCACAGATTTTGCCACAAATGGCTTTTTACAGCTCTCACCGATTTTCACACTAAAATCACTATTTACCTCAGTATCGTTTAGCACAGATGATGAGTGTTTTAGTAAAAAATGATTGCCTTTTACAGCTTTTGAAAGGCTAAAACTCATCAATACATTATCTTTTTTGGCGGCCTTATAAACCCAGTTAATTTTATCCCTAGAATCATAAAAGCTCTCTTCAGCAAAATACTGCCTAAAAGGCTCACGAAGCTCTTCAAAAAGATATCTAAAACGTGCAATTACTGGGTAATTGATAAGCAGCGCGGACTCTCTTTGTACATATCTATCATGCACAAAAAGTGCAAATATCGCCACTACAATACACAAAATCACAATCCAAAAAATGAAATTTATCATAATTTGCTCCTTAGAATTTTGTGACTATTTTAGCTAATATCTCATTTTAAACTTATCAAATTTTTATATTAATTTTTATTTTTATTTTACCTTTAAATATTGCCTATTTTTCTAAATTTCTAATGAAATTTGACTAAATTTAATCCATTTAGTCAAAAATATTTGATATTTTGCTAAATTTAAAAACTTTTTAAATTTAGCAAATTTTTTTAGCAGTTTTTTGCCATCGCCATATAAATTTGATGAGAAATTTTGATTAAAATCAAAGCTGTGATAAATTTCTACAATCTTATCTCTATTTGCACCAGCTAAAGCGTTGTATTTAAGCTCTGTTAGTTCAGTCCATTCGGTTTCATCTCTTAAACTACCGCATTTTAGCAAAAAATATGTCTCTTTTTGCAATCCGCCACAATCATCTTTAAGTGCTTTATCAACCAAACCATCTTCAAATATCCAACCGACTCAACTATCATAATATTTTTTGAGATATTAATATCTGAGTTTGAGAGTATGTTTTTGGTGCGTGGATGAATAGGAAGCACTATTTTTATCTCATTTGAAATTAAATTTAGCCCATCAAAAATATCTTTTAGTCTTTTTAAATTGTCAGTATTTTCAGCTCTGCGGATGGTGCAAAGTAAAAAATTACCGTTTAGATTAAAATCCGGCTTTTTTGCAAATTTAGCATAAAAAATTGCACTATCTTGCATAATGTCACCTATATTGTGGATATTTTGTTTGAAATCTGGCGTATTAAAAGCAAAGCCTTCGTTTTGTAAATTTGCTACCACTATAGTAGCCCGACAAAACAAAATACTGCTAACTCCATCGGTGGCTATTGATCTCTTCAGGCATTTGCATATTAAAGCTTCTTAGCCCAGCCTCAATATGGGCTAAATTTATGTGAGCCTTACTAGAGCCCCAGCTAAGGTTGAATTGGTATCTCCATACAACAATAATCGGGCTTTTCTTTGAATACAATCTTTTTAATCTCTATCATCATCTCGCCAGTCATAGCAGAGTGAGTTTTGCCCCCAAGACCAAGAAAATAGTTTGGTTTTTGGGATTTTCATCTCATCAAAAAATATATCACTCATATTTGCATCATAGTGCTACCTTGTGTGGATTATAATCTCATCAATGCTCTCATCTTTGGCAACTTCTCTGCTTAAATTTCCAGCTTTTATAAACTGCGGTCTAAGCCTGTGAGTAGTTTCATACTAATCTTTTCATAAACTCTACTCTATCTCGCTCTTTTTTTTCGCTATCAAGGTGGTTTAGTGCAAATTTTCTTACTTCGTCGTTGATTTTAATATCACCAAAAACTCTATTTACAAACTCTTTAATTGTCTCTAAATCCACATTATTAGGTGAATTTGCAAGCTTCAAAGCAAAGCTCTCATCCCCGCTTAAATCGCTATCATCATACGCATAGATTATAGGTAGCCCACAAGCCAAATACTGCCTTGTCTTAAGTGGACTTGCTTCACTCATCCCTTTTTTATAAAGGCTAAGGGTGCATATTCCAATGTCGCAGCCACAGATGATTTGGCTAGCTTTTTCATCGCTCATTTTGCCTAAAAATTTAAGATTTTGAGTGTCATCGCCATCAATTCCAATCATATAAAAATCATATTCCCTTAGCGCATTTGCCATAGAAATTATCTTATCCACGCCGTGCCAACTTTGACCGCTTGAGCCGATAAATATTAGCCTAGGGCGAGAGTTTTGAGTGGTTTTAAGTGGGTATTTAGCTACGCTTACGCCGTTTGCCATCACACAAAGCGGTCTATTGTAACTCTTAAACTCGCTAGCTAATTCAGAGCTTACACATACAAAACCGCTAACTTTTTTGTAGATTAAATTTCTTGTCAAAAGGTTATAATAATACCAAATTTTACCCCTAAATTTGCTCTCTTTTTTGTCATCACTATTTATCTCCATCACGGTTTTGTTAACGCCTAAGAATTTAGCGAAATTTGGGGTAAAAAATAGATATCTAGTATAGATTATGTCAAATTTAAGATTTTTAGTTAGTGCTAAAAGAGTTTTGCTTTTTTGAAAATGCTCTAAAATCCTAGCAATCTTGCCACTACTAGCCGTTTTTTTGGGAATGCTGCGAATTGTCTTGCCATCAAATTCACGCATTTGCCCTTTTACCAAATCAGCCACGAAAACTTCGCACCCCATAGCTTGCCAGTGCGAAATTTGCGTACAGATTTTCTTAAAAACTCCAGAATCTTTTTGCGAAATACTTCGCTCATTGATGATATAAAGCACTCTCAAGCTTTAGCCTTTACTTCGTAAATTTCAGCTAAAACTTGCTCTTGATTCTCCCAATTGTAAATCTTAGAAGCGTTTTTTAGATTTTGACTTAGGGCATTTTTGTCAAGCTTAGCAATCTCACCACAAGCTTTAATAAGAGCGTCTTTTGAGCTTTCGCTCACTACGACGCCAACTTTGTTGGTTTCAATCACTCGTTTTATCTCGGGCAAATTTGAGCCCACTACGCCAACTCCAGCCATAATGTATTCAAACATCTTATTTGGAAGTGAATAGGTATAGCTTAGGCAAATTCCCTCAATCAGGCAAATTCCATAATCCGCACTGCTTGTATAATCTAGCAAAATCTCAGGACTCACCGCCTCGTGATAGTAGATATTGTTTGAGATTTTGGCACTCTCTTTGATAAGACTAGAAAGCTCACCATACCCCATAAAAATAACGCATTTTGTGCTATCACTTAGTCCTTTAAACGCTTCAACTATGAGCTCAATCCCACGCCCCCGCGAGAGCCCACCTTGATACAAAAATATATCAGTATCTTTTGAAATCCCAAATTTTTCCCTAAAAATGTCGTGCTTTTTGCTCTGTTTAAATGGTGGCGTATTTAGCACGAGATAGGGCTTAACCGCGTAAAGTTTGGCGTAATCTTTGGCAATAGATGGACTAACCGTTATGACGCGGTAGGCGTATTTAATGAGAAATTTCTCTATTTTTTTGGATAGAGTTTTAAAAATACCTCTTAAATTTACAGTTTCAGTCTCGTATTCGTGTGCGTCGTAGATGATTTTTGTGTCTTTTTTGAAGAGTTTTTTGATCAAAAATGCCGTTGGCAAGGTGTGAATATCGTTGGCGTGGATATAGTCTGCGTCTTTAAATTTAAGAGTTTTTAGCACAAAATGAAGATATTGAAAAAGCCTTATAAATTTGCTCTTTGACCAGCCGTTGCCAAAAAATTTAACTCTATTAACCGCGATATTATGGACATTTTCACTCTCTTTTAGCCCATTTTCAAAAAAGGCTATTATCCTAACTTCAAAGCCAAATTTATCTAAGCTCATTGCGGTTTTTAAAACCCTAGTGTCATTTTTAAAACTATTTAATACAAACATATTTACTTTTTTCATATTTTACCTTTTGTTATTATCTTTACAAATTCACTATAATTTTTATCAGCACTATATTTTTCTAAAAAAATCTTGTATGAGTTTTGCCTTGTATTTTTGTCCTTGAACAATAGCATTTTAGAAAAAGCATTTTTTAGCTCATCAATATTAAAGTTTTGATTTAGCAAGATGCCATTGAATCCGCTTCTAACCATATCGCTCACACCGCCAATATCTGGGGCAATGATTGGGATTTTAGCACTCATAGCCTCCATTATAGAGACCGGAACGCCCTCTGAAGAGCTAACATTTACAAATACATCCACCATATTTTTGTCATAAAAATCAAAAATTTCTGAGTTCTTTAGTTGTCCCAAAAATTTAAACTCTATATCTTTTAGTTTTTGATTAGCTAGGGATTTAATCTCGTTTTCAAGCTTGCCACTTCCAATATGAAACCAAGAAATTTTTATATTTTTGTGATTTTTTGCAAACATTTCTAAAGCAAATATTAACCTATCAATTTGCTTAACCCTAGAAATACTTGAGCAAGAAACAACTACAAATTCATCCAAATTTGACGGCTTAGTCTCAATTGATTTATCCTTTACACCAAGCGGACTAAAAATAATCTGATTTTCTTTAAAACCATAATTTTTAATTAAATACTCTTTTGCTAAGTGCGTTATGATAAAAATTTGATCCAAATCTGTATATTGAGATTTAAATGGCATATAAGAAAATGGCTTATTTTCTTTGTAAATATCTTGCCTATGAATTCTACTAACAAGCTTAAAGCCAAATTTATCTTTCAACTCGCACAAGGCATAAGTCTCTTCTAAATTCCAATATGTATAAAATATATCATCTTTTTTTACATTGTTTTTAATGCAAAATTTATAAAAATTTTTCTTGTAAAAACAAATTCTCCCAATTGAACGCAATAATATCTTAAATTTAGATAAATTTGAGATATTTTGGGAAGTGATTTCTTTATAAAATTGCACTTTAAATAGTGATTTTACAAAACATTCACATTTTTGAAAAAATCCATATTTTTGCTTAACAAATAGATTATCAACTTTAATATTTTTGTCTCTTGTGATTAAAGAAGTAGGAAAAAGCGGTATGAAAATAACTTCTAAATTTTTATAATATTTTACTTCAGTTTCTAAAAACTCTTCGCCTTTTGCATATGGAAAATTGTGTGTTATTATGAAAATTCTCATTTTTTACTAAGCCTTTTTGTATGAAAAAACACTAAAAATATCAATATCAAAAGCAAAATCGCCATCAAATTTGCCATTACGCCAAGTGCGTTTAAAAAGCCTAAATCTCGCAAAAAATAGAGCGAACTAAGCGGGACAATCATATAAAAAATAGAAAATATCAAAAGATCTTTTTGCCTACCTAAAACGATGAAAATTTGAGATAGCGGCGAAGTAATAAAGTTTAGATAAACCCACGGCGTCATAACTGCTGCTATTTTGCCCGCCACTCTCCACTCAGCCCCAAATACAAAGGCAAACAAAGGCTCAGCCAAAAAATAAAGACAGGCAAAAATGGGAAGTGCGATTATGGCAAGTTTGATAGTAAAGCTTTTAATTATATTATGAAGATCGCTTTTTTTAGCTACCGCAATCTCTCTAAAAAACACCTGTGAAAACGCACTCCCAATAATTGCTGATGGGGCGTAAATACTTCTATAAGCTAGTGAAAACTGCCCTAAAAATGCTGTCCCAAAGAGTTTGTTGATGATGAAATTTACCCCTGAGAGCCTAATGGTATCGATGATGGCGTTGGGTAAATTTAAGAGTGGGAAATTCTTGTATTTTTTAGCTAGAGCGATGATTTTGAGCCTATTTATATCTTTTAGCTTACTCTTAAATTTAGCCAAAAAAACTCTTATAAAATTTGAAGTTGCGATAATTTGAGCACATAAATTTGAGATAATCAGCCCAAAATTTGTAAGGCTCACAAATCCAAAGCCAAGATTTAAAGATGATGACGAAAGGCTTTGGACTACGCGGTTAGAACTGATTAATTTATAGTTTTTGTGTCTATTAAACCAGTAATTTAAAGAGTTGTAAATTCCTATCAAAAACACGCTAAGTGGGGCTAAATAGAGCCAATTTTTGATCTCAGCGTTGCCAAGAAGCCTAGCAATCTCGCCACCAAAAATCGCTATAATCACTAAAAACAAAAAGCTTATAAAACTCACGCAAATTAGCGATAAAGCCACGACATTAAGGGCGTCGCTGTGCTTTTTGGGAAGCATAATGGCAAGTTCATATCTAGCACTTACTATTATTGAAGCTAGACTAACCACACTCAAAAAAAGTGCAAACACACCAAACTCTTCAGGGCTATAAAGACGCGTAAGAATGGGGCTTATCGCAATTGGAATGGCTTGGGCGATAGTAGTTCCTGTGATGAGAGTTAGGATATTTTTGGTAAATTCACTCTTTATCAAATGCAAACTTTAAAATTTAATCTAGCAATTTAGCTTTGAATTTGGGATAAATTCCATGGCAGAAATCTCTAAATTTCTCATCAAATCCACCGCATTTTCCGCGACAATTTCTATAAATTTCATAAATTCTCAGCCACAAACTCTATCTCATCATCACTTAAATATGGATTCATAGGTAGGGATAAAATCTCACTAGAAACTCTCTCGCTAATTGGGAAATCACCTAATTTATAGCCTAAATATTTAAAGCACTCTTGCAAATGAAGTGGCTTTGGATAGTGGATGGCAGTTGGAATGCCTTTTTCTTTTAGCCTTGCTTGAATAGTGTCTCTATTTTTCACTCTTATAGAAAACTGTGCGTAAGCTGAGATGGCTCTTTTGTCAATAAAAGGTAAAATCAAATCTTTATCTTTTAAGGCTTCATAGTATTTGCTAGCAACCTCTCTTCTTAGAGCTAAATCATCTTTGTAATGTCTTAGCTTTACTCTTAAAACCGCAGCTTGAATAGTATCAAGTCTTGCACCAAGGCCGATAAATTTATGGTGGTAGCGTCTATCTTGCCCATGAACTCTAAGCTGAGCGATTTTCTCACAAAGCGTTTCATCATTTGTAAAAACTGCTCCGCTATCGCCATAGCAACCAAGTGGCTTTGATGGGAAAAATGAAGTTGTGCTAATATCGCCAAGCACACTATCTTTTACTCCTTCCCACTGCGAACCAAAGCTTTGAGCACCATCGATTATGAGCTTAAGGCTATATTTTTGGCAAATTTCACTAAGAGCGGTTATATTTGCTGGTTGGCCATATAGTGAAACTGCGATGATAGCTTTAGTTTTTGGTGTGATTTTAGCCTCTATTAAGTTCTCATCAATATTGTAGGTCTGTTCGTTAATATCTACAAATACAGGCGTCGCACCAGCTAAAGCTATGATTTCAGAGGTTGAAATAAATGTAAATGGTGTGGTTATAACTTCATCGCCCTGCTTTAAACCTAGAGCTATAACCCCAAGCAAGAGTGCGTCTGTGCCGTTACTGCAAGTTATGCAGTGTTTTGCACCACTATATTCGCAAAGCTCACTCTCTAGGGCTTTAATCTCATCACCCATTATAAAATTTGCCTTGTTTAAAACAGCGTCTAGGCTTTCTTCAAACTCACTGATGTATCTTGTATGCTGAAGTTTTAAATTTGCAAAGTCGATTTTGGATGGTTTTAGTTTGCCTGTTTTTTCGTCGTAATATTCGCTTAGAAAATCCTTTGGTGATACGCAAATTTCAGGGTGTTTATTTAGCAGATTTTCATCTCTTGTTAGAAGTTTTGCATCTATTGCTTTGGCTGAGGCTAGGATTAGTGAGCTTTCTAAATTGTCAAAATTTATATCAATATAAGATGGGGTTTTGGCGATTTTAAAAAAGCTTAGAATCTCTTTGATGACTTGATGAGTGATATTTTTAGCCTTAGAAGTAGTAAAATTAGGATTGTTTCTTTTAATCTCACTAATGCAGATAAACTCAAAATTGTCAATTGAGCTTGAGGAAATAAAGATTTCGCCACTGTTTTTTAAAACTTCAAAGCATTTTAGTGAGTGGGGGAATTGCTTGGTTCTAGCGTTTGAATAGATATCAAGTAAAATATTTAAATCAAATAAAACTTTCATGAATGCTTCCTTAAAAGATACTCTCCATACTCATTTTTCCACTCATCACCTATATTGCCAATTGAGTTTAAAACTATCTCTTTAACGTTAGAGACTGTTTTGTTAAATTTAGTGCTATTTTCTTGTATATCCACATCCACCCCATTTAAATTTCCTAAAAACCACAAAATTTTCTCTCTTAATTCAGCATTTTCTACTCGTATAACTATCTCGCTCATTATATTTTCCTTAAATTCTCTCCATCAAGCTTGTATTTTGAAGAGTCATATTGATCTATGGCTTCTCCATTTTCATCAAATTTTAGAGTATTTCCAGCCACACTTACCCAGCCTATCTGTTTAGCAGGAACTCCCACCATTAAAGCGTGAGACTTTACATCTTTATTTACAACCGCTCCACTTCCAATTAAGGCGTATTCGCCAATTGTTACCCCACACACGATAGTTGCGTTTGCTCCTATGCTTGAGCCCTTTTTTAGGATGGTTTTTTTAAACTCATTGCGGCGAACTATGAAAGCTCTAGGATTGATAACATTTGTAAAAACCATACTAGGACCCAAAAACACATCATCTTCTATCTCAACGCCTTCATAAATACTAATATTGTTTTGAACTTTTACACCATTTCCAACCCTTACATTTGGTCCAACTACGCAGTTTTGTCCAAAAGAGCAGTTTTTGCCAATATTTGAGCCTTTTAGGATATGGCAAAAGTGCCAAATTTTAGTATTATCACCGATAGTTACCCCATCATCTACAAACGAACTTTCATGAGCGAAATATCCCATCAAAGCACCCTTTTGCAAAACTCATGGTATTCACCCTTAAGTGGTGAAATCTCAGCGTTTCTAACGCTTGAGACGATATTTATAGAGTTTCTTGCCTCGTCAAGCCCAAAGCCTTCGCCATTTAGGATTTTTTCGTAACTTCTAGTGTGAAGATCAAAAAATCCACCACTAAACTCTATCTCTTCACCATCAACTGTTATACTTCTATAAGTTCTTTGACCCTTTGCTTTGATCTCATCAGGGATATAATCATAATTTACACTCAAAAACCATCTAACCCTAGCGTGAGCTAGCTCTAAATATCCAGCGTTTGCGTCAGGTTTTTTAAGATGAACTATGTTTTGTTTAACGGGACCAAATATCCAAGTTATCATATCAAAAAAATGCACCCCTATATTTGTAGCGATTCCGCCACTTTTGCTCTCATCGCCTTTCCATGAGATAAAATACCACTTTCCGCGACTTGTAAGGTAGGTTAAATCTATATCATAGATTTTATTTGGATTAGCCTTTAACTCATCTTCAACTCTTTTTTTAAGTGCGATAATATTTTCGTGAAGTCTTAGTTGGAGTATATTATAAACCTTTTTGCTAGTTTGATTTTCTAAGCTTTTGAGTTGCTCTATGTTGTGTGGGTTTAATACTAGAGGTTTTTCACATATTGCGTCAGCCCCATTTCTAAGTGCACACCTAATATGTGCGTCGTGTAGATAGTTTGGGGTGGTTACAGAGATAAAATCAACCTTATCTTTTGTAAGAGAGAGTTTATAAAGGTGTCTATCAAATCTCTCAAATTCAGTAAAAAAGCTAGCATTTGGAAAAAAGCTATCCATTATGCCAACACTATCACTTTTATCTAACGCACAGACCATCTCATTATTTGTTTCTTTTATAGCTTTTAGGTGGCGTGGGGCGATATATCCACCAACTCCAATTATTGCGAAATTCATTATAACCTCCAAGTAGGATTATCAATAATCCCTTTTATATCTATTATTATATCTGAAAGATTGTTAAACTCATCCATAGAGTGCTTTTTAAACTCATCGTGAGCTACGGCCACTATAACTGCGTCGTAAGCTTTGCCTGCTTTAAATGGGTCTTTGATAAGGCCGTGCTTGTAGTCTTTTTTCTCTTCATTTGGATCAACCCACGGATCATAAACATCTACATTTATCTCAAATTTCTTAAGCTCTTCAATGATATCAATGACTTTGGTGTTTCTCATATCAGGGCAGTTTTCTTTAAAAGTAAGCCCAAGCATTAAAACATTTGAGTTTCTTATAAGGACATCGTTTTTTATCATTAATTTGACTGTTTTTTCGGCGATATATTTTGCCATAGAGTTGTTGATATGTCTTGCATTAAGGATTAAATTTGGCTTGTAGCCTAGCTCTTCAGCCTTATAGGTTAGATAGTAAGGATCAACGCCTATGCAGTGTCCGCCTACAAGACCTGGTTTTAGCTTGATAAAGTTCCACTTTGTAGCAGCAGCTTCAATGACTTCATTGGTATCAATCCCCATCGTATCAAATATCAAAGCTAGTTCGTTGATAAGAGCGATATTGACATCTCTTTGGGTATTTTCTATGACCTTGCTAGCTTCGGCTACTTTTATGCTACTAGCTCTAAAAGTTCCAGCTGTTATTATGCTTTTGTAAAGTTCATCAACTTCATCGGCGATTTTTGGTGTGCTTCCACTTGTTACTTTTAGAATTTTGCTTACTGTGTGGGTTTTATCCCCTGGATTTATTCTCTCAGGTGAGTATCCACAAAAAAAGTCTTTGTTAAACTTAAGCCCTGAGGTCTCTTCAAGGCAAGGCACACAAATCTCTTCTGTTACGCCTGGATAAACAGTGCTTTCATAGATGACGATATCACCAATACTAAGCACCTTGCCTATACTTTGGCTTGATTTAATAAGCGGGGTAAGATCGGGCTTATTTTTAGAATCTATCGGGGTTGGGACGGTTACAATGAAGATATTTGCCTTTTGAAGCTCATTTAGATCGGTTGTGTATAAAACATCTATCTCTTTTAGTTGATTGCCATCAAGCTCTAAGGTTCTATCGTAGCCGTTTTTTAGCTCATCAATTCTAGTAGGGTTTATATCGTAGCCTATTGTTTGGTATTTTTTAGCAAATGCGTGAAGAAGTGGCATTCCTACATAGCCAAGTCCTATAATTGCGATAATTTTATCTTTCATATAAGATTCCTTTCTTTTAAAGCATTAATTTTAGCATTATTTTGGTTTATTGATATTTAATAGCATTATTTTGGTGGAGATTTTTATTAATAAGGTGGTTGAATTGCTAGGATTAAGCTTTATAAATTAGTGGCTATTTTTTTATAGTAATTCAGCCAAATTTAATTGGCTGAATTTAAAGGACGAGTAGTAGGTTATTTACTAAATGGGGATTTTGACATATTTGGCTGAATTGTGACATTTGAGTCTATTAGCTCTTTTTGTTCATCTAGCTTAATCTCAAATCCACCACCAAACGCTTTATAGACATTGACGACACTATTTAGGGTTTGTTGTTTGGCTTGAGAGTATCTAAGCCTTGCGTCAAGTAGTCCTCTTTGAGCGTCAAGTAGATCTATAAACTCACTATATCCAGCGTTGTATCTACTTGAAGCGTTGGTATAAAGTCTCTGGGCTGATTTAAGCAAATCAGCAGTTCTAGTCTCTCTTTGCATAGAGTATTTTCTAGCATCAAGAGCATTTCTAACATCAGTAAATGCGTCTTTTAACGCCTTATCATAAGAGATAAATGAGGCGTTTTGATCTAAATTTGCTATTTCAACTCTTCTAGAGGTTCTACCAAAGTCAATCAAAGGGCCAGCTAAAGATCCAACGATATTCCACGAATTGCTTATGCTATCAAATAGATCAGAAAACTCTCCACTTTGATATCCCAAAACTCCTGTCAAAGAAAACGATGGGAAATAATCGGCCTTAGTTGCACCTACTAGGTAGTTAGTGGCCCTTAGGTTTTCAAGTGCTCTACCAACATCGGGGCGTTTTAAAAGCACATCTGAAGGCACACCATTTGGCACTACAGGCACTTTAATCTCTGATTTGGTAACCATCATCTCTTTGTAAAGTAGATCATTATAATCACTTCCACTCATATTTAAAAGTGCGTTATTGACTTGAGAAATCTGATCTGTAACTTCAACTAAATTTACCTTAGCTCTTTGAAGCTCTACATCTGTTTGATTAACTGCTACATTATCGATCACACCTGCGTTATACTGTCTTTGTCTATAGCTTAGGCTATTTTGATAGCTTTTGACTGTCTCTTTTAGGATAGCTTGTTGCTCAATTAAAAATTTAAGCTGAAAATATGCGGTTACAGCGTTGCTAATAAGACTGAGTTTAACAGCTTCATAGTCATAAATTCCAGCATTTAGCCTTGAAGTATTGGCTGCGATAGTGTTTGCTATCTTGCCCCAAACATCAAGCTCATAGTTAAGTGCTAAATTTGCAGAATAGACTGAATTTGAGGCTGAATTTGGTGCAGTAGGGAAGTTATTTTGCCTACCTGCGTCAAAGCCATAAGTTATATTTGGCAAGTGCGAGAGCTTGCTAAGTCCTAAAGTCGCTCTAAGAATTTCAATATTATTTAAAGCAAGTTGTAAATCTGAGTTGTTTTTAAGCACATCCATTACAAGCTTATTTAAGTTGCTATCGTTAAAATCCATCCACCACTTATCACTAATGCTTACGCCCGTTAAATTTGCATCAAATGTAGTGTCCCTTACTGGGGTTGTTGGTTTAAACGAACAACCTGTCAGTAAGAGTAAAGCTCCAAAACCTGCTATTAAAGTTTTTTTCATCATTGTATCTCCCTACCTTGTGCTACGACTATTTCTGTGGCTTGTTTCTCATCATTTTTACTTTTTTTGCTTGATTTTAGCCAAGTGCTAAATTTCTCAAGCAGATAGTAAAATAGTGGTACAAAAAATATCGCAACAGTAGAAGCAAATATCATACCGCCAACAACACCAGTTCCAAGTGAGTGCCTACTTGCTGCACCTGCTCCGGTGCTTATCACCATAGGGAAAACCCCCAAAGTAAACGCAATAGAAGTCATAACTATCGGTCTAAATCTAAGCCTTGCAGCATTAACCGCAGCCTCAAATATGGTCTCATCTTTTGCTCTTTCTGCCATCGCAAACTCAACAATCAAAATAGCATTTTTAGCTGCCAAACCAATAAGAAGCACAAGTCCTATTTGGAAATAAACATCACTACTTAATCCCCTTAACCAAGTAAATAGTGCTGATCCTAGAACCGAAAATGGCACCGCTGTTAAAACAGCTACTGGCATTAGCCATCTTTCGTATTGAGCTGCTAGAATTAAATAGACAAATATTAGACCAAATACAAAAGCTATAGCACCAGTTCCGCTAGCTTGAACCTCTTGATAGGCTGAACCTGTCCAGCCGATATTGTATTCGCTGCCAAATGTTTCATGCATAACTTCACTCATAGCTTTGATAGAATCTCCTGAAGTGTATCCAGGGGCTGGCTCACCAAGAATCTTAGCCGCTGGGAAACCATTAAATCTATCAAGAGAATCAGCACCCAAGGTTTTTTTTAGACTGACGATTGAATTTAATGGAACAAGTTCGCCATATGAGCTCTTTACAAACATCTTCTTAAGATCGCTTGGCTGACCTCTATCATTAGCTTCAGCTCTTAGATAAACTTTATAAGTTTTACCAAGTAAGTTAAAGTCATTGACATAATATCCTGCAATATTAGCATTCAATACATCAAATATATCATCTATATCAATTCCAAGCATTTTTGCTTTGTCTTCATCAACTTTTAGATCATACTGTGGAAATCTCGTATCAAGAGTTGTTCTAACCATAGTAAGTTCTGGTCTTTGATTTGCTATAGCGGCAACTTTTTCCATATCAGCTTGAATATCGTGAAAGCTTTTGCCGGTTCTGTTTTCAGCAAAAAACTCAAAACCACCTGTTGTAGATAGACCCATAATTGGTGGTGGGTTGGTTACGAAAGTAAGAGACTCTCTATCTGGGGCTAGGGCCGCATTGTATCTAGCTGCCATATCAAAAGTTGAAGTTCCCTCTCCTGTTCTTAGTGACCAATCTTTTGCCTTAATAAATCCAATAGAAGCATTTTCTCTCAAAGAGCCTGATAATATGTCATAACCTGCCATAATTGCTATCATCTCAACATTTTCATCTTGCAAGACCATTTGGGCAATTTTGTTGGTATTATCTATAGTTCTTTGAAGTGAAGCTGCTGATGGAAGAGTAGTTATTACCATAACCGCACCCTTATCTTCATCTGGGACAAGCCCGCCAGGCAGTGTTTTTAGAAGTGTAAATGCTGAAAAAACTAAAATTCCAACTACTACCAAAGATGGTATAACATGTCTTAAAATTTTAGCAACACCTGCAGTGAATATTCCTGTGCACCAGTCAAAAAAGTCGTTAAATTTCTTAACAAACCACCATTTTTCTTTTCTCTCTTTTTTTAGAAGTGTGATACAAAGTGCAGGAGTTAGTGTTAGGGCAACAAATCCTGATATTATAACCGAAACAACAAGTGTTAGTGCAAATTGCTTTTGGATAATTCCTACAAAGCCTTCCATAAATGAAACTGGCACAAAAACCGCTGACAAAACAAGCACTATCGAAACAACAGGGGCAAAAATTTCACTCATTGCTTTTTCAGTTGCTTGCTTGACCGTGAGTTCGGGCTCTTCTTCTAGGATACGCTCCACATTTTCTATAACAATAATCGCATCATCCACAACAATACCGATTGCCAAAATTAAGGCAAACAGCGTAATTGAGTTAATACTAAAGCCCATCAGATACATACCTGCAAACGCACCGACAATTGATACTGGCACTGCAAGCATCGGTATAATAGTAGCTCTAAGATCCCCTAGGAATAGATACATAACTATACAAACAAGAACTAGTGCCTCAAAAAAAGTTTTGGCAACTTCTTTGACATTTTCATTGATAAAGTCTGTAATATCATAAGGAACTTGATATTCTAGCCCTTCAGGGAAAGTCTCAGCAATTTGAGCTATCCTAGCCTTTACAGCTTCAGATGTAGCTAGAGCGTTTGCACCATTTTGCATAAATACAAGCACTGGTGCCATATCATATCCATTAATGGATCCTGTAAATACATCTTTTTCACCATCTAATTTAACTTCAGCTACATCTTTTATCCTTAAGGTTGAGCCATTTGGATTGGTAGCTATGATGATATTTTCAAACTCCTCAATCGTCACAAGCCTTCCTTTTGGATTGACTGAAAATACAAAAGCATTGTCTCCAGCTGTTGGCCTTTCGCCAAATTTACCAACTGCATATTGGCTATTTTGTTCTCTTATCACCGAGATAATTTCAGGGACGGTTATGCCGTGTCTTATAAGCTTGTCAGGCTGTAGATATACTTTCATAGAGTAGCTTTTGTTACCTATCAAAACAGCTTGGCCAACGCCATCGACTCTTTTTAGTTCATCTTCAACATTTATCTTTATGTAGTTGTTAAGTTCAACTGTCCCCATAGAACCACTTTTATCATAAAAAGCAACGACTTGCAAAATACTTGGACTTCTCTCAAAAATATTAAGTCCGTATCTTCTAACCTCTTCAGGCAAAAGTGGCTCTGCAGTTTTTACTTTATTGTTAACATTAACTAGTGCGGTTTGAGGGTCTGTGCCTACCTTAAAAGTAACGGTTAAAGTAAGCTCACCAGATGAACTTGAGCTAGATTGCATATAGATCATATCCTCAACGCCATTTATCGCCTCTTCTAGTGGTGCAGCAACAGTATCGGCGATGGTTTGAGCTGAAGCTCCTGGATAGCTAGCTGAAACTATAATCTCAGGCGGGGTGAGTTGTGGATAATCCTCTACTGGCAAAACCTTCATACACACTAGCCCTGCTATCACTATGATTATAGACATAACCATAGCAGCTATTGGTCTGTTGATTGAAAATTTAGCAAACATTATTTACTCTCCGAAACTTTTTGTGCTGGGGCACCTACTCTGATTTTTTGGAAATTATCAAGTATTAGTTCATCGCCATCGTTTAAGCCTTCGCTAATTACAACATATTCTGGTCTTTCATATACTATCTTAACATCAGCTTGTCTTACTATGCCATCTTTTAAGATATAAACAAATGGTTGAACCAATCCTTGTTGGACAGATGATGATGGAATTTTAAATGCATTCTTTTGATATACACCTCTAAGCACTACAGTTGAGAATGTTCCTGGCGTCATCTTGCCTTCTTTATTAGGAAATTCAGCCTTTGCATCTACGCTACCTGTGCGAGCATTTATAACCTCATCTACAAAAACCAAGGTTCCATTGTAATCAACACCATTATAATTAGTCGTTACATACATTTTGCCATCGTTCCAAGTTCCATTTGCAATATTTCTTGTAATCTGCAAATGCTCTGTATCAGCTATAGCAAACTCAGCATCTATTGGATCAAGTCTAGTAAGTCTTATAAGGCTTGGGTCTTGTAAATTTATATAGCTACCCACATCTTTTAGTTTATCGCCAACTACACCATCAAACGGGGCAGTTACAACTGTATAGCCAAGATCAAGTGCTGCGTCTTCGAGCTTTGCTTCAGCTGAAGCTAAATTCGCTTTTGACATAGCATAAGCTGAAGTTGTAGCGTCGTATTCTTTTTGGCTGATTGCACGAGATTTTCTAAGTTTTGTAGCTCTTGTAAAGTCTCTTTTGGTTTTGTTGATATCAGCTATAGCAGTATCAACGCCAGCTTTTGCCATATTGTAAGCAGCTTGATATTTATCAGGGTCTATCAAAAATAGCTTATCTCCAGCTTTGACAAAATCCCCAGCCTTAACATACTGTTCCATCAAAGTTCCAGCTACTTTAGCCACAACTATAATATCTTGTCTGCTGTTAAGCTTTGCAGGAAATTGCAAAGCAACTTCAACATCTTCTTGCTTCACATTCATAGTGCTAACCCTTGGTGCTTGAGGTTTATTTGCAGAAGTACCATTAGCCTTGCTGGCTATTTTGCTCTCATCTACAAATTTAAGAAGCAAATTATCTATTTTATCGCATCCACTAAGCAAAAAAGCAAGTGAAACCGATATAATAATAGAGTATATCTTATTCATTTTCGTCCTTTATTTGAATATGTAATATAAATTACAACAAACGATAATTTTATCTATAAAGCTTAAACAAGTCAAGAAAAATTTATTTGTTAATTGTAGCTATTTAAGCAAGTATCCCATGTAAAAATATTTTAACTACAAATCTAACATGATCTTTTATCTCTTCTTCGCTATAGCTAATAGGCTCTTCAAAAATTATGACATTTTCAAAGTATGGGGCTTGTATATATTTGATAAATATAAAAGCCATAGTAAAGAATGTCTTCTTGTCGATATTTTTTTCACCGGGTAAATTTGAGAAGTTAAATTTGAATTTATCTTTGTAACTATACAGATATTTGGTTAAATTCCCATAAATTCTATCAGCACCTCTTTTATAATACATACTGCCTATATCCTTTTTTACACTCATTTTGGTTATAAGTCTATAGAGCATTACTTTTCTGGGTTCTAAAAAAACTTTGAGATGATGAATGCCGTATCTATATAAAAACTCGTCTAGTTCCAGATTTAAATTAGCTTCATATCTAAAATCTTTTATAAAATTATCAATTTCGTTGGTTATAATTTTTTCAAAAAGCTCTTCTTTATTTTTAAAATGTTTGTATATAGTAGAGAGTGAGCCCCCGCTAAGAGCTACAACATCACTAAGGCTTGTATTGTCATAGCCATTTTTTAAAAATAGCTCAACTGCTGCGTCTAGGATTTTGTTGTATCTCTCTTCGGCTTTGGAGCTTAAATCTCTCATTTTCCATCTGCCTTTTGCGAGATTTTATCGGCAGATGGGTAGATGAAAGTTGAACTAATATTTGTAAATATCTCTTTATCATCAACCGAGTATGCGTGGATATTAAATGGCACAACAACATCTGAATTTGTGTTATTTGTTGGGTTTTCTTTGAGTTTTAACTCTACTATTACTCTTCTTTTTCCATTTCCTGAGACTTTTATATCAGAACTTGGTTTAAGCAAAATTATATTTTTATCATCTATGTCAAATTTGTATGAGTGATCTTTGTGGTCGGTATTTTCTATCATAAATACATAGTTGTTTGTGATCTCCATCACACCATTTGGAAGTTTTTGAATATAGTAAGGTTTTTGGTCGCTTGTAATTTTAACAATCATTCCATCTTTGCTAGCAAAAAGGCCAAATCCCAAAACTAATGCAAGCAAAATAATAACTATATAGCCAACTGTTTTAAACCTAAAAAGTTTTGGTGAGGTTTGAGATTTCATAGCGTTTTTACTAGTCCATTCGATGAGTGATGGTTCATTAAATCTTTTCATAACTTTCGCACACGCATCCGCACACTCTAAGCAGTTGATACACTCAAGCTGCATACCTTTTCTGATATCAATATGAGTTGGACACACTACCACACAGCCATTACAGCCTATGCACAAATCATCTTTACCGGCTGGTTTGTTTGAGATTTTGTTACCAGTTTCATCATAAATTTTACCGCCTCTTTGTTCGTTATAGATAACTTGAACGCTATCACTATCAAAAAGGGTGGATTGAATTCTCGCATACGGACAGACATATACACAAAATCTCTCTTCCAAAAACGCAACATCAAAAAACAAAAACAGTGCAACTATAAACAAAAACCCCATCATTATAGGATGGTCGGCTGGGGATTTAATATACTCAAAAAAATCCTCTGGTGGGATAAAAAACCACACAAAATTTGAAGCAATTATTAGGGCTAAAATTCCCCAAATAACTGTGCCAAGTATATATTTGGTGTCTTTTTTAACGGGTTTTTGTTTGTTTGCAGAAGTTTTTCTGATTTTTAAAAGTTTAGTCTGAATTAAATCTCTGTAAATAAACCTAAATATCGTTTGTGGACATGACCATCCACACCAAACTCTTCCAGCCAAAGTGGTTACAAAAAATATAAAAAGAAAAAATGCAATTATAAAAAACGGCATAAATTTGAGCTCTTGGGCTGAAAATGAGTTAAAAAATAGATGAATCGTCGTGTGCTCAAAATTTAGTAAAAAGAAATGATTACCACCAATTGTAATAAATGGGACTATCAAACCAAATAGCGTAATACAGACAAAAATTAAATGTCTTTTTCTTAGATAGTGATCTGCCTTAAAATTAACTTGTAGGCTACTCAATACAGCTCCTTTTATTTTCTTTACTAAAAAAGTAAAAAATAAGTTTCATTAATATTATGCCGTATTGTAATGCTTTTTACTTAAAAATAAGATTAATTTTAAAATTTTATGCTAGAATGTGATTTCAATTTTAAAAAGAAAGGTGGTGGGGATATGCCTGGTATTAAGGTACATCCAAATGAGTCTTTTGATGAGGCTTATAGAAAGTTTAAAAAACAAACCGATAGAAACCTTATCGTAACAGAAGCAAGAGCTAGAAGATTTTTTGAGCCAAATACTGAGATTAGAAAAAAACGCAAAATTTCAGCACGCAAAAAAATGCTTAAAAGACTCTATATGCTTAGACGCTATGAGTCAAGACTCTAACAACTATAAGCTAACTAACAGAAAATCTGTTAGTTAGTGATTTTACCTAGAATTTATCATAATTTTGCCATAATAACTAACAAAAATTAGGAGGTTAGTTATATGCGTAAGCTAACAATTGCTGACGCTGCGGTGTTTTTTGGAATAACAAAAGAAGCTGTTTATAACAGAATTAGACGCAAAGCACTAAAAAGCGTTGATGAAAATGGTTTTAGATATGTTATCATAGATGACGACAAAGAAAAGAATTCCCAAAAATCCACAAAACAAACCTCAAATTTATCCCACGCTAACCCACAAAAGATTTCAAAAAATAGTAGCGAGTTTATAAACTATCTCATAAAAGAGATCGATGAATTAAAAACAAAAAATCAAATTTTGCAAGATAGCAAAGATGAGCTTCACAGACAAAAAGAGGAGCTTTTAATAAGCACAAAAGAAGAGATCAAAAACTTATACGAAACAAGAGATCAAAAACTTCAGTATTTCTTAGAGGCGATATCTCGCCCTATCAAGCAGATTGATTATGTAGAACCAGATGAGAAAAGGACAAACTGGATAAGTTTTTGGAAATTTCTGAATAAATTTAAAGGCAATAAAAAATATAGAAAAGCTGTTAAAAAATTTTTGATAAAAAACATAGATAATAACCCACAAATTAGATCAATTAATGGTGAGTTTTTTGTGGATGAAAATATTGACTTATCACGCTTAAAGGATTAAAATGAAAAAATACATTAACAAATTTAAAAAAATAGCCACTTACAGCTTAGCTGGAGGCTTTGGGCTAGTTTTGGCAGGAAGTTTAGCAGGTTGTGGAAACAACAACTCAAATGATACTCAAATGACGCAAAACGCTATGCAAGGGGCATTTGTCAAGATCGAAGAGACAAGCCCTGGGGTTTATAAGGTGCTTGAAGAGGTTCCTAGCGAAACTACAACTGTTATTTTAAAAGATATCAATGGAACTGAGAGAATTCTCTCTGATGCTGAGATAGATGAGTTACTCAAAAAAGAGAATGAGAAAATAGACAATGGCACTTCAAATTTAACCAATGAGGCAAGGATGAGTAGTGGCGGGCTTAGTCTAGGTGAGGCAATACTAGCGAGTGCGGCTGGGGCTTTGCTTGGTAGCTGGATAGGAAGCAAGCTTTTTAACAATCAAGCTTTTAACTCTCAAAGACAAAACGCCTACAAAAACCCTAGTGCATACTCAAGAAGTGTAAATAGTTTTAATCAAGCCAAACAAGGTGCCACAACCAAAAAAACAAGCAGCGGTAGAAGCGGATTTTTTGGTGGCGGATCAAAATCAAGTAGCGTTGGTGGATGAGATTAAAAAGGAAAACAATGAAACTATTAAATTTACAACCCCTAAAAAAAGACTACCTTGAAAGTATAGGATTTACTTGGCACACTGATGAGGATTTAAGTCCATATGTTAGTTCTGACGTGGTAGTTGTTAGCAAAGATGAGGCTGAGGCGTATTACAGGGCAGCAAATGAGCTATACGATATGTTTGTTGAAGCAGCTCAGTATGTGATAGATAATGAGCTATTTTACGAGATTGGCATACCGTTTAATCTAGTAGAAATCATCAAAGATAGCTGGGAAAATGATGTGCATTGGCACCTTTATGGGCGTTTTGATTTTGCTGGCGGGACCAGCGGTAAGCCTATAAAACTACTTGAGTTTAACGCCGATACACCAACCTCTCTTTTTGAAACCTCAGTAATTCAGTGGTGTTTGCTCAAACAAAATGGACTTGATGAGAGTTCGCAATTTAACGATGTTTATGAGGCTTTAGTGTTAAATTTTAAAAGACTAGTAACTCTTAGCGATGATACTGATAAATTTGATGAAATTTATGATGGCTGGAAAATTTTGTTTTGTTCGGTAGCTGGCAATGAAGAAGATGAGATAACTACTAGATTTTTGCAAACTGCGGCTGATGAAGCGGGCTTTGTGACTGAGTTTGCGTATATTGATGAGGTTGAGTTTAGCGACAATGATGGGATATTTTTTAATGGTGAAAACTATGAGTTTTTGTTTAAACTTGTGCCGTGGGAAAATATCGCAATTGACGAAAATGAACTCGCTTCAATTCTAAAAAATATCATCAAAAATCGCAAAGCTATCATACTAAATCCAGCTTATACTCTACTTTTCCAAAGCAAGGGTATAATGAAAATTTTGTGGGATTTATATCCAAATCATCCGCTTTTGCTTGAGAGCAGTTTTGAGCCATTAGCAAATAAAAAGCAGGTTAAAAAGCCATTTTTAGCCAGAGAAGGTGCAAATGTAACAATCCAAGATGAAAACGGCAAAATTATAAAAAAAACAGGTGGCGAGTATGAAAATAGCAAATTTTTATACCAAGAATACACCGAACTTGACACTGATGAAAATGGTGATAGCTATCAAGCTGGAGTGTTTTTTGCATATGAAGGGTGTGCGTTAGGTTATAGAAAAGGTGGTAAAATTTTGGATAATTATGCTAAATTTGTAAGTCATATTATAAAATAAGGAGAAGCTATGAAGTTAGTATTTTTAGATGCTGGGACTTTAGGCAATGATATCAGCCTTGATATTTTCAAAGAGTTTGGTGAGTTTATCGCCTATGAGGAAACCAGGCAAGATGAGGTCATACAAAGGCTAAAAGACGCAGATGTGGCTATGACAAACAAAGTCCTTATAACCAAAGAGATTATTGCTAACACTAACATAAAACTAATTTGTGTTAGTGCTACAGGAACTAACAATATTGATATGCAAGCTGCCAAAGAAGCGGGTATTCCGGTTAAAAATGTAGCTGGATATTCTACTAACAGTGTTAGTGAGCAAACCTTTGCAAATCTGTTTGCACTTAAAAGACAGATAGAGTTTTGCAACGAATTTTGTCAAAGTGGTAACTGGAAAAAGCTTGATATCTTGCAAAAAATTCCTAGATCAATTACCGAAATTTATGGCAAAAAATTTGGCATAATCGGACTTGGCGATATAGGACGCAATGTTGCCAAAATAGCCACTGCGTTTGGTTGTGAAGTGGTGTATTATTCAACAAGTGGCAAGAATAGCAATAATGACTATCAAAGAGTTAGCCTTGAAGAACTGCTTAAAACTTGCGACATTATCTCAGTGCACGCCCCACTTAATGAAAATACCAAAAATTTAATCGCAAAAGAGCAAATTTTGCTTTTAAAAGATGGTGTTTATTTGATGAACTTTGGCCGTGGCGGAATTATTAATGAAGAAGATATCGCAAAAGCTATCGACGAAAGAGAGATATATTTTACCACTGATGTGCTAGAAACCGAGCCGATGAAGCCAAATCATCCGTTTTTGAGTATCAAAAATAAGCACAATATTCTTATCACACCGCACACTGCGTGGGGAAGTATTGAAGCTAGAAAAGAGCTTTTAAAGCAGATGGTAAAAAATATTAGAGACACTTTGCTTTAATAAAAATAAAGCTAAAGATTTAATTTTAAATTTTTAGCTTTAAACTAAATTTTATCTTTTTTGTGCTAGAGTTACAGATATAATTTAAAGGTAAGGCAAGAATGCTTTTTAATAATATAGTTCAAAATTTCACTACCAATTATGCTGGCAAAATTATGCAAAGGTCCTTAGAAAGGGCTTTTGAAGTTGATATTTTAAGTAGCGAACTCAAAAAAATCCCAAATCCTAACAAAAAATATATGTTATACGCACATGTGCCTTTTTGCCATACATTTTGTCCGTATTGTTCCTTTCACAAATACGCATATGACGAGGATTTATGCAAAGAGTATTTTGTAAATTTAAGGAAAGAGTTGCTTATGATGAAAGAAGCTGGCTATGAATTTGACTCTATGTATGTGGGCGGTGGAACGACTCTTATAGATGAATATGAGCTTTTAAAAACCTTAGAACTTGCCAAAAAAACCTTTAATATTGCTCAAATTTCTTGTGAGACAGACCCAAATCATATTGAGCCAAAAAAACTTAGTATGTTTAAAGGGGTGATTGATAGATTAAGCGTTGGGGTGCAAAGCTTTGATAATGACATTTTAAAAAAAGTAGCTCGCTACACTAAATTTGGCGATAAAAATACTCTCATAGAAAAGCTTTCAAAAGCTATCGATATCTTGCCGATTTTGAGCTTAGATTTGATTTTTAACTTTCCATTTCAAACCAAAGAGGCTTTGATTGATGATATCAAAACAGCCAAAATGCTAAATCCACAGCAAATCACTCTCTATCCCTTGATGAAATCAAATATCACCAAAGAGGCAATCGCAAAAACTTTGGGCGTGAGTTCTGTGGATAATGAAAAAGAGTTTTATAGGGTGATTTTGGATGAGTTTAAAGATTATCACCAAAATAATGCGTGGTCGTTTAGCAAAAAGCTCTCAAATTTAAAAGATGAATATGTCGGTCAAAATCACGAATATGTGGGTATTGGAAGTGGTGCGTTTAGCTTTTTGGATGGGCGACTTTTGATAAATGCGTTTAATCTCAAAGCCTACTCAAATTTTATCCAAAAATCCCAAAGCCCTGTTATTGCAAAGTGTGATTTTAGCAAAAATGATAGAATAAAGTATATATTTTTAACCGAGCTTTTTGATGGCGATATCGATATAGACGAGTTTAATCTCACCCACTCTTGTGATTTGAAAAAAGATCTTTTTGCTGAACTTTGGCTCTTAAAACTCGCAAATGCCTTAAGCGTAGATGATGGCGTGATAAAGCTTAATGATCTTGGTCGCTATATCTGCGTGATACTGATGAAAGAGTTTTATATCGGTATGGATAGGGTTAGAGCAACTTTTAGAGATGATACAAAAATCAAATCGGCCAAAAAGCTTAAAATAATTGAAAAAGAGAAAAATTTACACAAAAAGAGAGAATTGGGGCATAGTGATTAAAACAGTTGTTTATCAATCAAATTTGCTAATTTATAGTTTTGTTTGATGAAAAACAGACTGATTTTACAAATTTGCAGACAATCTATATTTATAGCATTGAGTTTTGTTAATAAAGATATCTAATTAATCATTGGAATAAACGACACAATAGATATTATGTTAAATTTCCTAATCAACATAAGCCTAGAAATTTCTCATCTTATTTTAACAAAATTATTCTTATAGTTTTTGCTCTAAGTGCTTTTTGAGTAGTCAGCTTTTAAGTGTTGTATATTTTATCTCATCGCTAGATTTTAAAGAATTTAAGTTATTTTGAAGCTAATTTTACTCTGTGTTAAGAGTGTAAAATTAGGCAGAATAATCAAAATTGCTAGATAATTAAAAATTAAGTCACTATCAATAATTCATAAATTTGCTTTAATTAACCAAGTCAGATTCACGCATATTTACAGCATAAATTTAACAATTTGCAGGAATCTACAAATTCCTGCAATAAAATTTACTTTTTATATAATAGAATCTCATCAAGCCCCAGCCTTAGTTTTGGCTTTGATGGTGCGTCGCTGTAGCCAAGGGCAACAACCAAGCAAGGCCTAAATTTATCATCAAGACTTATAAAATCTTTGAGTTTTTCATAGTTAAAACCACCGATAATGCAACTTTTGACATCATTTGCAAATGCGATATTGACTAAATTTGCAGTTGCTAGGTAGCACTGCATATTCGTGTATGCAGCCATCTCTTTATCACTCATAGCGTCAGTTTTGTGCCCTACTCTTTGCAAAAACGACTCAGCCATCTGTTCGCCTTTGTTTTTGGCAAATATCACATGCCTTAAAAACTCATCACCGCTTCTTAAATCGTCCCTTGCTATCACTACAATTGCCACACTGCAATTTGCAACGTGTGACTGATTGTAGCAGATTTCACCAAGCTCTTTTAAAAACTCACCTCTAACTATCATAAATTTCCACGGCTCAAGTCCCAGTGAGCTAGGGCTTAGCCTAGTTTGATCTATAATATCTCTTAAAAGCTCGTCGCTTATCTCTTTGCTGTTAAATTCTCTACACGAATATCTGCTATTCATAATGTGTTTTATAACTTCACTTTTCATCTTTTCTCCTTTATATCATATCTCTTAGAAGCTTTATTTCGCTTTTCCAAATTTCAGAGTCTATAGTCTCTAGGATGAGTGGAATTTCATCGATATTTTCATCCTTCATTATGTTTTCAAATGCACTCAAACCAAGGGTTCCTTTGCCGATGCTTTCGTGTCTATCTTTTCTAATTCCAAGCTCATTTTTAGAGTCGTTTAGATGCATTCCGCTTAAAAAATTATACCCAATGATTTTATCAAACTCACCCATAGTTTTAGCATAAGCACTTTTATCTCTTATATCATATCCGCCTGCGAAAAAATGGCAAGTATCTATGCAAACGCCTATCCTGTTTTTATCCACACAATGCTCTATCAAATACGCTAAATGCGACAAAACATAGCCTAAATTTGAGCCTTGACCGGCTGTATTTTCTATAACAAGCTTGAGCGAGCTTGTATTTAAAATCAGCTCATTTATACTCTCAGATATATTTTTTAAGCACTCCTCTTCGCTAATTTTTCTAAGGTGAGAGCCTGGGTGAAAGTTAATAAGCTTAAGGCCCAAAATTTCGCACCGCTCTATCTCATCTCTAAACGCTGCAATGCTTTTTTGACGAGCGGCGATATCTGGGTGACCTAAATTTATAAGATAGCTATTGTGAACCAAAATATGCTCTTTTTTGATATTAGCAAGCTTTAAATTCTCATCAAATTCACTGATATCTTTTTGAGTAAGAGGCTTAGCACTCCATTGGCGTTGGTTTTTGACAAATACACCAAAAGCGTCCGCTTCTATCGCAAGTGCGTTGAGTGGGGCATTTGCGATCCCACCACTTGCACTAACATGAGCACCTATTCTTTTCAATTTATTTCCTTGTAATTTATTTTAATGTTAAATTTTGCGTCTTTAAAGCTAACTTCATCGTTGCAAACGCTATATTTTATATCATCACTTATAATTTGAGTAAAACCGCAATCTGATTTTTGTAAATTTCTGCCATCATAGATAGGCTTTGCACTCAAAATTTCACCCAAAAATCCCCTATAATGCTCTCTTTTGAAAAACTTAGAGTTAAAAACCATCTCATCATCGCACGCCCCATTCATACAGACCTTTTCTTTTAGATATAGATTTAAAACGCTAACTCCACTGCTATAAATCTGCAAATTTATCTCATTTTTGTATCTATGCAAAAAGCCCATATCGCTAATCTTAACCATTGGCGAGATGATTGTAAATTTAAGTCCAGTGGAGCTTTGTGGCGTTTTTTGAACGCACCCTGCAAATAAAATCGCAAAAACAACGATGAATATCTTTTTCAAATTTTTCCTTTTTAAGTTTATTTTAATACATATTTTTGTATAATCTCAACTTCAATCCCAAAAATGGCCCCTTCGTCTAACGGTTAGGACATCGCCCTTTCACGGCGGTAACACGAGTTCGAATCTCGTAGGGGTCACCAAAATTATATAAAGTGATACATACCTGTTATTTTAGCGACTTCTAATTAAATACTTTGTTAAATATAGCTTAAAAATAATAAATAACACACTTGTTACTAGGGGGTAATTTTAACAAAATCCCACAAGTCTCAAATTTCCTTTGTTTTAAAAAAATTGTACGGCATACTTTTAAAAATTGTAAAAAAGGTATGTTATGACAGACTTAGAAACTAGAGCAAACTTAGTAAATTTGCTGTGTGATGGGGGGCTTGAAAACCCCACAGAAAGTCCAAAATGGCGACTTCTAAAAGACTATGACGAAAAGATTACGCTAATGCACTTGATAAAACCAAACAAAAGCGTATTGCTCTAGGCAGTGGCTTGCTAGGTTAATTGAAAAATCTTATTGAGATTTTTAAGGACAAACAGAGTAAAATTTGGCTCTAAAACAGAAAAATAAAGAATTTTTTAAAATTGGTAAATTATTGCATATTTTTATCCAGTGTTTGCATAATTTAATTATGGGTGAGATTTTGACATAAAATTATGCTGTGATTAATTTATTTTTTAATTTGAAGATATACTTTAGAATTTCTTTTATTACCTTTTTAAACTTATCGTCGTTAAACTCGCTCATCAAGCCTCCAATCTTCGTCAAATTCCCTGCCAATATATGGACATTTCACACCGCACCCCATCGAAATCGCAATATCATAGGGTTCTTTTAGAAGTTTTGGCTTATTTGCACTTATATCGATGCTATACATCTTAAAAACAAGTCGCACAGCGGTTTGGTTGGTAGATCTTAGTTTGTTTACAGCTGAAAAGTTCTCAAATCCTTTGCAAAAATGTTTCGCCAAACTCTAGGCAATTTGGCTTCTGCACGAATTGTGTGTGCAGATAAATAGGGATTTTTTTCATCAAATTCCTTTGAAATTTTGCTTTTTTGCGTTTAAGATTGCGACCAAACATAGCATTACAGGCACTTCTACTAAAACTCCAAAGCACAGCGGGGCTGTTCGCACCAAAAAGCAAAATTGCCACAGCAAGGGCTAATTCAAAGAAATTTGAAGCACCAATAAGCGTGGCAAGGGCGGCAATTTCAAATGGAAGTTTGATGATTTTTGCACCAAAATAGGCAATAAAAAATATCAAAAATGTCTGCAAAATCAGTGGCACCGCAATTAATGGGGTATGCAAAGGGCTTGAGATGATACTTCCTACCTGAGTTGCAAAGATTAAAATCAAATGTAGCCCGGCTGTGGTAATTTCGTCAAATTTATGCAAAAATTCGCCCTGAAAATACTTCGTGCCACGCGTCTTTTTATCACAAAAATTCTAGTCATTATCCCAGCGATTAATGGAGCAAAACGAATAAAATCGCACATAAAAATAGCGTATCGTAGGGAACTTTCATTTGAGACGCCAAGCAAAAAGCCTACGATTGGCACAAACAGAACTAAAATTATGATATTATTTGTCGCCACCTGAATGACAGCGGGTTTCTTTTTGTGAGGGCACTCCACACAAAAACCATCGCCGTGCAACGCCCAGCAAAACCGCACCGCTTAGATATCTGCTTGCCAAATCCGCGTCCAAAAATCCATCGAAAATTATGCGAAAAAACAGCCACGCAATCAAAAACATCGTAAAAGGGCAAAATCCGCCAATTTACAATCCAAGTTAAGATGCAAGGGGTTTTTGATGGCATTTTTGAGTGTTAAAAAATCAACCTTAATCATCATAGGATAGATCATCACCCACATCAAAACCGCCATTATAAAGAGATATTTGAGATTTCAAAACTGCTTAAAAGCGCGTTTATATTTGGAAAAGTTTTGCCAACCATTACGCCAAAAATCATAATCACCCCAAACGCTTAGATATTTTTTTGAAAAATTTCATTTTTATCCTTTTAGCATAGAACTATTTCTATCTATTATTTTATGACAAATGCAGTTTTCTTTTTACTCAAAAATCACTCTTAAAACTAAAAGTAAATTTTGCAGATTTGCTCTGTATAGACTGTAATAGATATTTTTGCCATCTTTTTTAGCGGTGATAATTCCAGCGTTGATTAATTGCTTCATATCGTGCGAAAGTGTGGGTTGTGTGATATCAAAGCCTTTTAAAATTTTACACACACAAACCTTGCCACACGATAACATATCAATGATTTGAAGCCTTTTTGGATCACCTAAAATCTTTAAAACTTGTGCTGTATTTTCATAAAAATTTTGCATTTTTTCTCCTTATTAAAGTACAAAATTATGGCAGATAAATAGAAAAACTTCAATATATAATATAAAATTATATTCTTAAGGCTAAATTTGCTACAATCAAAACAAAAAGGAAGTCAATGAATTTCGCACTCAAATATCGCCCAAAAACTCTTGATGATATCTGTGATCAAGATGAGATAGTTTCAATGTTTAAAAACTTCATCCGTTCAGATAAAATCCCACACTCTATATTTTATGGTGGTGCTGGTAGGGGTAAAACTAGTCTAGCAAGGGCGTTGGCAAATGATTTGGGGGCTTTGTTTTATGAGTTTGACGCGGCAAATTTAAAAATAGATGAAGTTCGCAAAGTAATCCCCAAAAACGCCCTAATTAAGCCGATAATATTCATCGACGAGGTTCATCGTCTAAGTAAAAACCAACAAGAAACTCTGCTTATCCCTATGGAAAATTATGACGCTATTTTTATCGGTGCAAGCACAGAAAATCCGCTTTTTGCCCTTACAAGTGCGATAAGAAGTAGAAGTATGATATTTGAGTTTAAGCCGGTTAGAAGCTTTGAAAAGCTCTTAGAAAGAGTGCAACAAGATGAGAGTTTTAGCATAGATGATGACGCAAAAGAGTATCTGTTTGTTAGTAGCGGTGGTGACGCAAGAGCGATGCTAAATTTACTTGAATACGCACTAGCACAAACTAACAGTGTTAGTTTGTATTTGCTAAAAACTATGAGACCACAACCTTATGGCGTTGGCGTTAGCTCGGCTGATACTCACTACATTTTGGCTAGTGCACTTATTAAAAGCCTACGTGGAAGCGATATTGACGCTGCGATTTACTATCTAGCAAGTCTTATAAATGGGGCTGAAAGCCCTGAATTTATAGCTAGAAGGCTGGTGATATTTGCAAGTGAAGATATAGGAAATGCTAACCCAAATGCACTAAATTTAGCTACTAACACGATGTTAGCTGTTAGTAAAATTGGCTATCCTGAGGCTAGAATTATACTAGCTCAATGTGTGGTGTATTTAGCAAGCTCACCCAAATCAAACTCAAGCTACAAAGCTATAAATGAAGCTCTAAATTTTGTCAAAGAAAATGATCCGCTAGAAGTTCCAAAATACCTTATAAACAGTGATAAAGAGATCAAAAACTATCTTTATCCACACGACTATGGTGGCTGGGTAGATCAAAAATATCTCTCAAAAGATCTGAAATTTTATGAAAGTAGTGATGTGGGATATGAAAAAACTTTAAATTTGTGGGTTGAAAAAATCAAAAATAGATAATCTCAAACCACTAACAAACTAACTAACAAAAATATGTTAGTTTAGTAGCAAGTTGATTTGGTCGCTGCCAAAAACACCACCATTTTCAAAAATCTCGCCTATGCTTTTATCTTGATAAATTGCTTGACAATACTCGCTATCTGCGTCATCTCCGTATCTTAGCAAAATCTCACCACTCTTAAGTGTGCTAATTCTCACGCAATCAAACTGCGACTCAAACCTGCCATCACTATTAATTGAGACATTTGTCATAATTGAAAAATCACTATCAAACTCGCCCCTTGCTGTGTGGTAAGCAAGCAAATCCATCATAGCCGTTTTTATGTTTGATATATCTTTTTCTAGCAAATTTTCATCATTGCTCTCTTCCAAAGTTGTGGCAAAAAACTCACCAAGACTAATATTGTCATTCAAAATCAAATCAACTTTTTCTTTGTCAAATTTAACTCTCATTTTGTCGTTTTCATCCAAAATTCCCTCGCTTTTTATAGTTGATAAAACCCCATCTGTCATTACCCCAAGATATGGTTCAAAAAACTTTTTTGCACTGCTATTAAAGCTAAGAAGGGCGTTGAAGTCTAAAATTTGAGCAAAATTTTCTTCGGTAATTCCATCATTTTTGTCTATTTTAAAATTTAAACTCATATCCAAAGTTGTGCTGTTTTCGCCTGTAATGGTGAGCTTATCTATATTATAAATTAGCCCTTTTTTAAGTGAGTTTAATACATTTTCAAAACTCGCCTCATTTATATTGCTTTCAACTTCAGCGTCTTTGATAATGCTTTCATAAATTCTAGCATCAAAACTCGCACTTGCTAAAATCTCTAACTTTGGCAAATTTATATTAATCCCCATAAGATTTAGGCGTATATCATCAATATTAAGAGTTTCGTTGGTATCGCTCATACCGCTATTTAGCGTAGTTGTAGCGGTTTGATAGAGATTTTTGGCACTTATTGTGTCATTATCAACTTTGAGCTCTAAGCTAGCAGTTTTATAAATTTGGCTTGAATCAGCGGTTAAAAATTGCATAATATCTGGCTTTTTAATAGCGTCTTTTAGTTCAAAAATATACTCATTGCCACTCATTTCAATGCTTGAATTGTCAAATTTAAATGCTAGAAGTGGAATTTTTAATTTAGCACTTTTAAATAGTTCGCTATTTTCACCGCTATTTTTGATGGACACGGTAGCTGAATTTAGCCAAAAAGTCGCCGCATCATTAGCCGCTTCAATATCTGAAAATGTTAAAATTGTATCCAAAAATCCATCTTTTTTGCTTATGGCTACTTTTATAGGCTTGTTTGTCTTAAAAATTTTTTCGCTAACACTAGCGTAGCTTGGTGTTAGAATTTCTACAATACCGCTACTGCTAAACTCTTTGCCAAGCGAGTTGATGGGATGATTTACGCTGTAGGTGTAGCGAAACTCAAAGTCATCTTTGACGCTATTTTTAATCTCATCAAGCACCTCTTCGATCTCATAGCTCTCAATATAGTTCATCTTTAAAAGAGGTAAAATATAGTTGATAAAAGTGTTTTGATAAATTCGCACAAGCTCATCTTTTGTTATCACGCCCTCAAGCTCACCACTGCTTTGAGTAAGAGTGCTTTTGACCTCATTTTTCTTAACCTGCACTATTTGGCTAGCACTAAATGCGCTCTTTATAGAGCTTTCAAACTTTTTTGGTAGATAAAATATCACCCCAGCAACCAGCACGATGATAACTACTAAAATTGCTAATAATTTTTTCATAAATTTCCTTATTTGTAGATTACACTACTTCCTTTAATTATCTCACCAATAGCATATCCATCGCTATTTTGGATGATATAATCAGCGTTTTGTTTTGAGGCAACTACTACCATTCCAACACCACAATTAAAGGTCCTATCCATCTCAGCTCGCTCAACTTTTTTGGCTAAAATCTCAAAAATTTCGCTTTGTTTGATAGTGCTTCTTTGCACCACAGCCCCAAGTCCATCAGGCAAAACTCGTGGCAAATTCTCAATAATTCCGCCACCTGTTATGTGAGCTAGCGCGTTAATTTTATCTTTGAGAGCCAAAAACTCCTTGACATAAATTCTAGTTGGCTCAAGCAAGATTTTGATAACATTTTCATCGTTTTGAAGTCCTAAATCCTTGATGACTGCTCTGGCAAGCGAGTAGCCGTTGCTGTGAAGCCCACTGCTTGGAAGTGCTATTAAAACATCACCCTCTTTGACAAATTTGGTCCTATCAATCTCATCTTCTTCGGCAATTCCGACTGCAAAGCCGGCCAAATCAAAATCGCCCTTTTCATACATACTTGGCATTTCAGCGGTCTCACCGCCTATCAATGCACACCCTGCTTGCCTGCAGCCATCTGCGATTCCTTTGACGACTTTGGTGGCAACTTCAAGCTCTAATTTTGCAGTAGCGTAGTAGTCCAAAAAAAACAGCGGCTTTGCAAAATTGCAAATCAGATCATTGACGCACATTGCCACCAAATCAATGCCGATACTATCATAATGCCCTGCGTCTATTGCAACTCTAAGTTTGGTGCCAACCCCATCAGTTCCTGCTAAAAGCACTGGATTTTTATAACCACTTGGAAGTTTATACGCTCCACTAAATGAGCCTATAGTGCCCAGCACTCCGTCATTTGTGGTGGATTTAACAAATGGTTTGATGAGATTTACAAACTCATTGCCTGCGTCGATATCCACCCCTGCTTCTTTGTAGCTTATCAATTTCATTCCTTTAAGTAAATTTATGTATAATTCTATCCTAAAGTTAATAAATTTAGGATTTTATATGTATAAAAATGCTATCGTAATCACAGGAAATATCGCAAGTGGAAAAAGTAGTGTGTGTGAAATTCTCAAAAATCGCGGATTTGAAATTATAGACGCCGATAGTATTTCGCACGAAATCTTGGCTAAAAACAGTACTAAGATTGCTAAAATTTTTGGAAATTTTATCCTTGATGAAAATGGCTTAGTTGATAGAAAAAAGCTTGGAAAGATAGTTTTTGCTGATAAATTAGAGTTAAAAAAGCTTGAAAGCTTGCTTCATCCACTTATAAAAGATGAGATTTTTGCTAAGGCTAAAGAGCTTGAAAAACTCATAAACTTAGGTGAGGTCAAAAGTCCATATTTTGTAGATATCCCGCTTTTTTTTGAAAGCGGGGACAGATACAGGGATTTTAAAAAAATAGCCCTAGTTTTTACGCCTTTTGATCTACAAATCAAAAGACTGATGAAAAGGGATAATATCAGCAAAGAGTTTGCCTTGCAAAAGCTTTCTAACCAAATACCAGCCGACGAAAAACTCAAAAAAGCGGATTTCATCATAGAAAATAGCGGAAGCTTAGCCGGTTTAAAGAGAAATATTGATGGGTTTTTAAGAGAGGTTTGCAATAAAAATGCTTGATTTATTGTGTAAATTTAATCTTTTTTCAAAATATAAAGATACTCATTTAGGTGAATATTTCGGTTTTTTAGATTTCTAGAGCCACGAAATGTATTATACCGCTCTTGCAAAATCTCAAATTTACCAAATTTGGCTAGGTTTTCTTTAAATTCATTTTCATTTATAAAGCCCTCTGAATTAAATGAAATTAGCACAAATTTAGCCCTTAAATCATTTACTAGCTCAAAAAGTGCGTCTTTTGCATATGATTTTTTGTTGTATTGTGAGCGGTTCCAACTCTTTGGAATCCCTGCAACTTTTGAGATCTCTTTGGGTGCTTTATTAGAGGCGATTAAATTTAGCATAAAATAGTTTGAGCCGTAAGGGTGTTGGTTGTAAGGTGGGTCAAGATATGCTATATCGATATTGCCAACGCTTTTAGCTAAAGAGTTGGAATCTTGTTGATAGACTTTAAATTCGCAGTTAAATTTGCTAAATACAGGTAGTTCTAGGTTAAATTTTGCAGTTATTCTGTTTAAGGAGTTTTTGCCCTCACCGCCAAATTCACCAATATTTTGCCTATTTTTATAAAATCCTTTAAAAACCCCAGCCGTATTTGACTTTACACTCGCTTCATAAAGAAGCGGAGCGATGAAAAAGGCCTGCAAATTTCTAGGGATATTTTTATCGATTAAAAAACGCATAGTATCGATATACAAGGCGTTTTCTTTGGTATAAAATACCCTTTCGCCACTTTTTATGCACTCATCATTATTTGGGGCGTATAGTTTAGTGATAAAGCCACTTTTTGTGTGCATGGAAAAATCTTGCGTAAGTTTTGAGTGGTAAAATATAAGCTCTTGCATTAGATCTGGGCTAGAGTTTGTAAGATAGCACTCATTTATGATTTTTGAATAGAGCTCAAGGTCGTTTGCAATTATAAAATTTGAGTGCTGTTTAGCATAACGTGAGACAATCCCAGAGCCAGAAAAAACATCAAAAAATGAGATTTTATCTTTGCAAAGGTCATTTTTTGCTTTTTTGATACCTTTGGATATAAAGTTTAAAAGCGAGCGCTTATTGCCAAGATATGTGATAATCTGTTTGGTTAAAAAATTAGGATTTTCAAAAACTATATCTGTTGTTGGATTTGAGATTTTATGATGATTATTTTTTGAGTGATTGGTAGCAGCGTAATCTTTTTCTTGCATAATCTAGGATAAGTGGCCTTAAAGACCACTTTTGTTATAAGGCTTTTTTTGCCAAATTTGCAATTTCACTAAACGCTTTAGCGTCATTCATAGCCATATCAGCTAAAATTTTTCTATCAAGTTCAATGCCGGCTTTTCTAATTCCGTTGATAAATTTAGAATAACTTATATCATTTAAGCGGCACGCAGCGTTGATTCTGATAATCCAAAGTCTTCTAAAATCTCTTTTTTTCCTGCGTCTATCTCTATAAGCATAACACAAACTTCTCTCAACTTGCTCTTTAGCTTTTCTAAAATGTTTGCGTCTTCCGCTATAAAAGCCTTTGGCTAACTTTAATATCTTTTTGTGGCGTCTTCTTCTAACTACGCCTGTTTTTACTCTTGCCATATTTATCCTTTCACAAATTGGCGCCCAAAAGGGTCTTTCCCACGAACTTTTTCAATGGGGAGTTTGAATGACTTGCGTCAAAAACTTATTTACAAAGCATCTTTTTGACAGATTTAACATCTGTGCTATGAACGAATTTCTCTTGTCTTAGGTCTCTTTTGCGTTTTTTAGACATTTTGGTTAGGATATGGCTTCTAAAAGCTGAACCTCTCTTGATTTTGTTTTTGCCTACTTTAAAACGCTTAGCAGCACCACGAACAGTTTTCATCTTTGGCATACTAAATCCTTTTAAAAATTTTATGAAATTTCATAAGAATATGGATGATACTATAAATTTGCTTTGACAAAGATAAAATTATCTATTTTTTAGGCACAACCAGCATATTTACATATCTTCCCTCAAACATCGGCTCTTTATCTCTATCGCAGATATCTTGCATCTCTTCCCAAATTTTTTCGAGCAAAACCTTGCCAATTTCAGGGGTATTCATCTCTCTGCCCTTTAAAAATACACGAAATTTTACATGTTTTCCACTCTGTATAAATTCTCTTGCGTGTTTGATTTTGTAATTTATATCATTTTGTGCGATTTTTGCTGAGAGTTTGATCTCTTTGATATCGATAGTTTTTTGCTTCTTTTTTGCTTCTTTTTGCTTTTTTTCTTGCTGATATCTGAATTTGCCATAATCCATAATCTTGCAAACTGGGGGTTTGGCATTAGGGGCTATAAGGACCAAATCAACTCCAAGCCTGTTTGCGATACCTAATGCCTCTTCTTTTGAGATGATACCATAGACCTCTCCATCATCTCCAACGCACCTTACCTGTGATGCGTTAATGTCCTCGTTGAGATAAACCTCTTTTTGCTTACTCAAAAAACCACCTCATTTAATTTCTCCTTTAGTAAATTTATAAATTCATCCAAACCAAGGTCTGATTTGGCTCTAGCCCTTCTGTCTCTTAGGGCAACAAATCTATTTTTAATCTCTTCATCTCCAATCACCACAATCATAGGAACATGTGCTTTTTCAGCTGTTCTTATGCGTTTGTTTAAAGTCTCTTCTTTTGAGAGAATTTCAGTATCTATGCCAAGTTCATTTATCTTTGAAGCGACTTTTTTTGCGTATTCTAAATGCTCGTTTTTGATAGGGATTATACTAACGCCAACCGGGGCGATAAATAGTGGGAGCTCACCTGCGGTGTGTTCTATCAAAATCCCAATAAATCTCTCAAAGCTTCCTAAAATCGCTCTGTGAAGCATAACTGGGCGTTTTTTCTCGTTGTTTTCATCAATATAACCCAAATCAAATCTCTCAGGCAAGTTAAAATCTACCTGAATAGTTCCACACTGCCATTTTCTACCAATAGCGTCAGTGATTTTTATATCTATTTTTGGACCATAAAATGCCCCGCCGCCCTCGTCAATGCCGTATTTTAGCCCTTGTTCATCAAGAGCATCTTTTAAAGAGTTTGTAGCGATCTCCCAAATCTCATCATCGCCGATAGCTTTTGTGGGTTTTGTAGAAATCTCCATCTCATAGCTAAAATCAAATAGTTTCATCAAACTATCTACAAAATTTAAAATCTCAAGCACTTGAGATTTGATTTGAGATGGCATACAAAATATATGTGCGTCATCTTGAGTAAATTCTCTAACCCTAAAAAGTCCGTGCATAACGCCACTTTTTTCGTGTCTATGCACTACGCCATACTCGAAAAATTTAAGTGGTAAATCCCTATAGCTTCTAACATCGCTTTGATAAATTTTGATATGACCTACGCAGTTCATCGGCTTAATGCCGTATTCTTGCTCGTCAATCACAGTAAAATACATATTTTCTTTGTAGTTTGCATAGTGTCCGCTTTTTTTCCACGCGTCGGATTTTAGAATTTCTGGACCACGAACTGGTTCGTAGCCTCTTTTTCTATGAATTTTAAAAAGAATTTGCTCTAGTTTTGATCTAAGTCTAGCACCATTTGGTAACCAAATAGGAAGCCCTGCACCAATCTCTTCGTCAAATGTAAAAAGTTTCATCTCATTGCCAAGTTTGCGGTGATCCCTTTTTTTGGCCTCTTCAAGCATTTTAATGTATTCGTTTAGCCTGTCTTTGCTAGCAAACGCAACGCCATAAATTCTAGTAAGCATCTCTTTGGTTTCATCACCGTCAAGATAAGCCCCAGCCACTCTTGTGAGTTTGAAATTTCTTAGATATTTAGTGTTTGGCACATGTGGGCCACGACAGATATCTTTGAAGCTTCCTTGCGAATATATACTAACAACACCATCTTCTATGCGTTTTAACACCTCTTGCTTTAGATCATCGTCTTTAAATTCAGCACTCACTTTGGCTTTGGTTGAGCTTGTTTTGACAAAAGGTAATTTTGCGTTTATTAGCTCTTTCATCTTTTTTTCAATAGCTTCTAAATCTTCACTTCCTATCTTGCTTCCATCTTCTTTGGTAGCTCTAAAATCATAATAAAATCCATCTTCAATAGCTGGTCCAACAAAGAATTTAGCGTCTGGATAAAGCTGAGTAATCGCCTCAGCCATAAGGTGAGCACAGGAGTGTCTGATAACTTCAAGAGTCTCTTTTGAATCATCAAAATATATCGGCTCAGCTTCGTTTTTTAGTTCATCACTGATACTTTGAGTATCGATGATTTGAGAGTTTAGTTTATATGCGATAATATCGCTCATTTGTTGTTTTATTCCTTAAGTAAAAATTTGTTAATAAATCTCTATTTTATCTATTTATATTTTAATATAAACTTAATATGTGGGCTGAATTTGATTTTATATGGAAATTTATCGTTGAAAATAGATTATATTTTGCATTAAGTAAAATTTATAGCGGTTTTTAATATAATACTGACTTATTAAATTTCAAAGGAAAATCGTGCTTACAAATCCAGTTTTAATAAGCATTATCGTTATGATGGTGCTATGTCTTTTAAAGTGCAATGTTATGCTTGCTATTTTGATCTCAGCGATAGTAGCAACTTGCCTAAGTAGTATTCCCCTTGTTAAAGCGATACCGCTTTTTATAGATGGAATGAGTGGAAACCTTGAAACCGCCCTATCATATGTGCTTTTAGGTGTGATCGCTGGGGCGATATCTTATACAAATTTAACCGTTATTTTGGTAAATAAAATCTCAAATATTATTAGTGACAAAAAATATATTTTTGTCTTTTTAGTGGCATTTTTTTCGTGCTTTTCGCAAAACTTAATACCGATTCATATCGCTTTTATACCGATTTTGATCCCACCACTTCTTAGCGTGATGAACAAAATGAAGCTTGATCGCCGTGCTGTAGCGTGTGCACTAACTTTCGCACTTCAAACGCCATATATCTCACTTCCGGTTGGTTTTGGACTGCTGTTTTTCACCCTACTTCAAAGAGAATTTGCAAATAACGGCATAGATATAAGCATAAGCGATATTAGCTCAGTTATGTGGATGGCGGCAATTCCTATGGTGTTTGGGCTGATTTTGGCAGTTTTTGTCTTTAGAAAGCCTAGAGTTTATGATGAAATCTCTAAAAATATAGAGCAGAATTTAGACGCTAAAATGGGGCTTAGAGAGTATGGGGTATTAGCTGGTGTTGTGGTGGCGTTCGTGGCTCAGCTTTATTTTAAATCCTTGCCGGTTGCCGCACTTCTTGGCATAATCGTGATGATAATCACCACAGGAATTGAGTGGAAAAATATGGATAGAGTTTTTGAAAGAGGTATTCATATGATGGGATTTATCGCGTTTGTAATGCTTGTGGCAGCAGGGTATGGCACTGTTATTAGAGAAACTGGTGGCATTGAAGATCTTGTAAATTTTGCAGCTGGAATAAGTGGCGGACAGCTTGGTGGAGCGATTTTAATGCTAGTGATTGGACTACTTGTTACGATGGGGATTGGCACCAGCTTTGGCACGATTCCAATAATCGCAGCGATTTATTGCCCCTTGGCCTTAGAGCTTGGATTTAGCATAAATGCCATTATTATCTTAGTTGGGATTGCAGCAGCTGTTGGGGATGCAGGAAGCCCAGCAAGTGATAGCACTCTAGGGCCAACTAGTGGGCTAAATGCTGATGGCCAGCACAACCATATTTGGGATACTTGTGTGCCGACTTTTGTGTTTTTTAATATTCCGCTGATTATATTTGGTGCGATTTTTGCGATGATTTTATAAGGAGAGATTTTGAAAAATAGAAATTTAAATAAAATTGAGATAAATCTGCTAAATTTCACCCCGCTTTGGGTGTGTTCTAACGCAATTCGCACTTGTTGGCAGAGCTTTGAAAGGGGCGATAATGGCGGCGAAAAAGATATTGAGCTAATTGATAGAGTTGGCAATAAATTTAAACACGCCTCAACCCTAGAGCACTTATACTATAACTTTTATATCAAAGGGATTTCAAGGGCACTTTTGCAAGAACTCGCTCGCCATAGAGTGGCAAGTTTAAGTGTAAAATCCACCCGCTACACCCTAAAAGAGCTAAAAAACGAAAGCGAGTTTAGAAGTGGCGACTTTGAAAATGCAAGTAGATACATTGTATTAAGTGGCGATGAGATGGTAGATAATTTTAGCATCGTGGCCCTAGAAAATATGCGTAAAATTTTGCTTAAAAACATTAGCCTTGATATCGCTAAATACGCCCTTCCTGAGTGCTATAAAACTGAGCTTAGTTGGAGTATTAACGCTAGAAGTCTTCAAAACTTTTTAGCTCTTAGAAGCTCAAAATCAGCTCTTTGGGAGATAAGAGATTTGGCCTACGCTATTTTTGAAGCTCTACCGGACGAGCATAAATTTATATTTGAAGATTGCATAAAAAAGGAAAATAATTAGCCTATAGTTTTGCTATAATTTTATAAATTTAAAAATGTGATATTATGAAAGAGATACTAAGTTTGATTAAGAGCTTTGAAGAGATTTTAGATGAAAAACTCTATCAAATTTTAAAGCTAATCCAGCTAATTTTAGGTCCGAACTATTTAAATTTGCATATCAAAATATAGAGTGTGATAGTGTTTGTCGCTATATAAAAATTTTTAATGATTATAAGTTTAAAGCTGGTGTTTTTTATAATAAAAAAAGACTTTGTGTTGCTATTTCTAAATTTATCACTCAAATTTTGAGCATAAAAAGAGATGGAGTTTTGCTATTTAAAACAAAAATCGCTGGAATGAACTATGTGAGCGATATTACTACTCTGTTTGTAGATTTAAAATTTAATAAAATCGTAAAATTAAAGCAAGAACCGCACAATCCACACGATAAAAACGCTATTTTAATTTTATGTGATGACAAAAAAATAGGCTATATTCCAAGATATAAAACAGAGATTTAAATAATCTAATCAACGCAAAAGCTGTGATTAAGGCTTATATAAACTACGCTATTTGGGACAGCGATGGAATAGAGATTCAAATTTTTATCTATTTGGAAAATTTGGCATAAATTTTGGGATTTTGAGAATTTAAAGAGTAAATTTAAAAAATTAACGCAAAATTTAAGATCTGCACTCAATATGGTAAATTAATTTTAAGATTTGTATTAAATTAACATAAATTTTAAAATCATTATTTGATTTTATGCAGTGTAAAATAACGCCCTATATAAGTGCTATCACTAAAAACAGTAGCTAAATAGAGCACACGAGTATGTAGATATAAAAGTAAAAGCTACATTTTTTAAAGTACAAATTTACTTGTAAAAGAGTTTTTGGTAGAATTTAGTCATAAAAGCAAAAGCTGTGCTAGTTTTATAAAACTAGCACTTAATAAGCATTATAACTGTTTATTTGCGTCTAGCCTCTTCATAGATTGGCATAAGTTTATTTGAAATCACCTTTAAATTCTCTATTCTGGTGTTAGCTGATGGGTGTGTTGACATAAACTCAGCTACGCCGCTTCCACTATTTGCAGACATTTTTTGCCAAAGCTTAACCGCCTCTCTTGGATCATATCCAGCCCTTGCCATTAGCTCAGCCCCTATCGTGTCGGCCTCATTTTCATGGCTTCTTGAGTATGGAAGCGTGATGGTGTATTTGGCAGCGATATTGGCCACATTTGTTGCCAAATCACTTCCTGTGACTGCACTTATTGTAAAAAGCCCCAGTTGTTTCATCTGTTCGGTGCTAGCTTGTTCTCTGCTGTGTTCTCTTAAAGCGTGAGCCATCTCGTGTCCCATAATCGCGGCAATTTGTGCGTCATTTAGATTTAGCTTTTCGATAATTCCGCTATAAATCACCATCCTGCCACCCGGCATACACCAAGCATTGGTAGTTGGTTCGTTGATGACATTAACTTGCCAGTTCCACTTAAGTGCGTCTTGTCTAAACACGCCTACATTTGAAATCAGTCTATTAGTGATATTTCTAACTCTTTGAGTCTGTTTTGGGTTTGAGTTTAGAGTACCATCTTTTCTAGCTTTGGTTAGCACTTGTGAATAATACTGAGCTGAGCTCTCATCCATCTGTTTTTCGCTTACCAAAAACATCTGTTTTCTATCAATTCCAACTGCCCCAGCGTTAGTTGATGCACTCATACATCCACTCAGGCTTAGGGCTAAAAATCCACTACAAAAAGCTATTAAAACTTTTTTGAATTTCATAGATTATCCTTGAGTAATATTTTGATTATTTTGGACTAAAATATCTATATTTTTTAAAATTTCATCTTTTTCATCTTTGCTATAGATGGCTTGATCTTTGGTAACGATATCGATTGCCCTTTCGCAAGATGGGTAGTTGCCAAGTTCGCAACCTTTGATAAATTGTTTGAGAGCGTCTTCATATTTTTGATTCATATAGTTGGTGGTTGCAGCGTTAAAGCAACCCTTTGATTCCCCTAGTTCGCACGCTTTTAGATCATAACTATAAGAGATTTCATTTTGAGCTTTTGTTCTATAAAGTGTGGCTAAATTTGTGCAAGCAAGCCCAAGACCAGCATTGCAAGCTTTGATATAATACTGTTTTGAAAGCTCAGTATTAGTTGAAGCGTAAGCAATTCCCAAAGAGTAATCTCCATAAACACTGCCTAAATTTGAAGCCTTTTTAAAATTCTCTATAGAGGCATTTTCGTTATTTTCTATCTTGTATAAAACGCCCAAAGTGTGACATCCATCAGCGTCATTATGTTCGCAAGCGTAGGTTAAGTGCTTCTTGGCTAGGTTAATATCTTTTGCAACTCCTATTCCGCGAAGTTCCATCTTGCCAAGTTGCGTGCACCCTGCTGCGTTGCCATCATCGCAATACGCCCTAGCCAAGGCTAAAAGCTCAGCACTATTTCCACTTTTTTCAAGCTCTTCAAACTCAGCTTTTGTAGCCAGATCTTGCGTTGTATTAGAGACTCTTTTTACTTCACCATAAGTTTCGCCCGGCCATCTTGCGTATTTAGAGGTCGCACACCCTACAAAATATACTCCAAAAACTACAATAAACAAAAATTTAACTAAATTTCTCATCACTTTCTCCCATTAAAATTCTTATAATAAATTTGCTATTTATACCCAATATTTATTTCAAATTCGCTTAATCTTCTGTAGATACTTCTAAGTTCTGTGATTGTCGTCCAGTTTCGTATCAGCACCGAAAAACTCTCTCTAACCTGCGAAAAAGCGTTAGATACTTGAATCAAAACTCCCAAAGTTATCGCCCCTAAAAAAAGCGAAGTTCCCATAAAAAGGTGTGGAACTATCACCATAAATTGCTCAAACGCATAGAGCCAAACATTAAAATATCCATAGTGCAAAAAAAGCCTATGGTAGTTTAGCCTAAGCCCTGTAAAAAGCTCAAATAGAGTGCTTTCGTGCCCATAATTAGCCTTGTCATCTTCAGCATAAACTAGCTCTTTTCTAAAGGCCGCTTCGACTTTTTGGTTGTTGTATTCAAGTCCTGGAAGTTTAATCCCCACAAACCACGAAATACTAAGCCCACCAATTGATACTATCAAGGCAATCCACACAAGCGATCCAGGCGTTGTTCCCATTATAGGGATATCAAGCCCTTTGCTTAAATTCCACAAAATCGGCAAAAATGCTATCAGAGTCATAATTGCTTTAACTACTATCAAGCCCAAATCTTGAATAATCCTAGCAAATCTATAGATATCTTCTTGGATTCTCTGTGATGAGCCCTCTACATCTTGCTTGACCTCTCGCCACTGGTGGATATAGCTAAAAGTCATCGCCTCTCGCCATCTAAATGTGTAAAGACTAGTAAAATATTTGGTAAGGGCTGCGACGATGACATAGGGCATTGCAATATACAAAAATCTGCGAATTTGTGCCCAATACTCGCTGATATCGTGCTTTTCAACCTCTTGCATAATGTTATAAAAATCCTTATACCACTCATTTATCATAACATTAAATCTAACTTGTAAAAAGAGCATTATAAACAAAATCGCCCCGCCACCATACGCCCAAAGTGCCCATTTTTTGCTAGCAAAAAACGACCTAAACACTAGTTGTCTTCTTTTTGGTTTTCTAAATTTTGCTTAGCAGCGTCAATTGAGCGTTGTGCTGTTTTTTGAGCGTTATTGTCTTTTTTGGTATCATTTTTTTGTCTAAAATTAGTAAATTTTTCAACAAGTGATTTTTCAAGATCTACTATCTCTTTTTTGAGCTTTGAAATTCTATCTTCAAGTTCAAAATTCTCTTTAAATTTAGTGCTTCTATCGCTTAGATCGTTTTTAAATTCCTCAAGCTTTTGGCTGACTAGACGGCTAAATTCTTTGTAGTTTTCGTTGATATGCATATCTTCGAGTTTTATGCGAATTTGCTCGGCTGTATCATTTGAGAGCCTTTTCATTTTGACAATGTAATTATCATACTCTTTTTTAATAATCTCTTCGACTATGCTTTTTGCTGGCTCACTAGCACCAAAAGAGATCTCTTTTAGCAAATTTACAAAGTCGTTTTGTATATTAAGCAGATCATCTTCAGTGTTTGCTATCATTTTAGCCATCTCATCTGGGGCAAATTTGATGCGATCCTTAAACTCATTTACGCTTTTTTGCACGCCCTCATCAGCCCCTAAAATCGCTCCACTTATAAGTTCTTTAGCATAAATTTTGCTCTCTGTGGCGATTACAACCGCCTCTGTGATTAGAATTCTACAAATGTCTAAAATTGCGGTTTTGTTAAATTCACTCTCGCTAACAGAGTAGTAGACTAAATTCTTAGCCACTTCTTTAGTTGTGTCTTTAACACTCACCCCGCTTTCTACAATCACAATTAGCGTGCTTTCGCACACTTCTTTGAACATATCTTTAAGATAAGTCGCGTCAAGCAAAAACTCATTTAACACCAAAAGTAGATTTTCATTTTTGTTTAAGTCATCTTTTGCCCACTTTTCAATCGGTTCAAAGCTCTGGAAAATCGAGTTTTTGATACTATTTCTAAGGGTTGAAATTTCGTGTAGTATTTTATATCGTCTCTCAACAAGTTCCATAAATTTATCTTCATCATCTTTAGTTAGAGCGATTTTTATCCCCATTAAAACACTTTTGATATTTGGTTTTGTAGCTAGATTAAGCTCTTTTAAAACTTCAAAAAACGCTTCAAAAAGCTCTTTGCAAAGTTTGGATTTCTCAGTTTCACTGAGCCCATCAAATGCTTTTTTAGAGTGTTTGAAAGCGAGATTTTGAATAGTACTCAAACTCTTTTCACTACTTTTTAAATCATTTAAAAATTCACTATTTTGCATAAATTTACCTCATTACAATATAAATTTTGATATATTTTTTAGCTTTTTGAAAATATCAAATCTATCAGCGTCGCTATGAACCATCACGCTGACATTAAAACTTTGATATTTGCCGCCACTACTCTGTTTTGAAAAATTTATTTTAAACTCTTTACCTTTAAGAATTTCTTTGATATTTGTGATGACATCTTCATTTTTATCAAAAATCACCTTATATTCCCAGAAATTTGGATAGTCGATTTTGGGCTTAGTTTCGCAGATATTCGCCACTTTTGCCCCCTGATTTTTTTAAAAGATAGATATCATAAATTTCCATACTTTTATCGATGGCTTTTACCATATCATAAATTGTCAAAAGCCCTACACTAACGCCAGTTAATGCCTCCATCTCTACGCCTGTTTTGCCATCGCATTTTACGCTAACAAAAAGCTCAAAAGCTGAGATTTTGGGGTGTTCTTTGATATCAGTTTTGATAGAGTTTAAAACTAAGGGGTGAGTCATTGGGATGAGTTCGCTAGTTTTTTTGACCCCCATAATCGCTGCAATCACAGCAGTTTGAAGCACGGGGCCTTTTTTGGCGGTATTTTCTTTGATGACCTTGTAGGCTTCATCACTCATTTTGATTTTACCAGAAGCTGTGGCGACGCGTGTTGTAATGGTTTTGTCACCTACATCTACCATTTTGGGTCTATCGTTTTCATCTAAATGTGTTAGCATAAATTTCCTTTTTTAGAAATTATATCAAAGTATGAAAAATAAAAGTAAGATTTTAAAAATTTAAAAATAAAAAATGGGTTAAATTTAAAAAACCCGAAGAGCCTTAGCTCATTCGGGTATTACAAAAAGGAGGTTTTTATCTTGTTGGACGATGTAATTATAATCCCTAAAGATAAATTCTACCATAATTTAATATTAATAAATTATAACGCAATAAATTTTATCATTTATTTTGAAATTTCTGCGTCTTTTGCTTGATTAATCACTAAATTTATCACCTTTAAACAGTCTTCTTTTTTGATAAAATCATCGCTTGTAGCGATAATTTGACCGTTTGTTGCACAGAGTCTAAATCTAAATTTGCCTGCTTTATCGGCATAAATTTGAAATTTTGGGAAGCTTAGTTTTTGTGAGCTATCTACGCTTAAATCCTCAATTTTGCCAAAAGATGAGTTTTTCTTAACACTTTGTATGCTTTTTTTGCAACTAGCCAAAGTTGTATAAACTTCAGACGAAAGGCTATGTGCCCATCTATACTAAAGTCAAATTTCACGCCTGTAGCGGTCTTTTTTAAGATAAACTCTGCCATCTTTTACTTCTTGTAAAAATTTAGTGTATTTTATCTAATCAAAGTAATTTTTTGGCTTCATTTGCGATATTTGTATCACTAAATCCAAAATATTTAAATAAGTCATCAGCCTTGCCACTCTCACCAAAAGTTTTCATTCCAAAAACTTCATCTGCGAATTTATACCACTCTAATGCACTTCCTGCTTCAACGGCTAAAATTTTGCTATTTTTATCAAAGATTTGATCCAAATACTCACTACTTTGTTCGCACAAAATCTCAAAGCAAGGTGTGCTAACCACGCTTGTAGGGATGTTTTGAGCTTCGAGTAAATTCGCAGCTTTTAAGCAAAGGCTAACCTCACTTCCGCTTGCAACAAGAGTAATACGCGGATTTTTGGCTTTTTTGACTAGATATCCGCCATTTTCTACTCCTCCAAACTCAGATTTTGGAAGTGGTTCAAGCCCTTGACGCGAGCACACAAATGCACAAGGAAACTCACTTTTTAGCGCAATTTGCCACGACTTGGCATTTTCATCGCCATCAGCTGGGCGAAATGTGTAGAAATTTGGCAAAGCTCTAAAGGCACTTAATTGCTCAATTGGCTCGTGCGTTGGCCCATCTTCGCCAACCCCAATGCTATCGTGAGTAAATATAAAATAGTGCTTTAATTTCATCAGTGCAGCAAGCCTAGCTCCAGTTTTTAGATAATCGCTAAAGATAAAAAATGTCGCTGAAAATGGCACAAAAAGCCCGTATCTTGCAAAGGCGTTATTGATGGCGGCCATTGCGTGCTCTCTTATGCCAAAGTGAATATTTTTGCCATAAGGAAAATCACCACTATCCTTTAGAGTGGTTTTATTTGATGGTGCAAGGTCAGCACTTCCACCCAAAAAGCTAGGGACTGCTCTACTAATTGCGTTAATAATCTCAAAATTGCTATCTCTAGTGGCAAGCTTTTTGCCTGCAAAATTTGGATAGATTACCTTTGAAAAATCAGGATTTAACAGCTCATTTAAAAGCTCTTTTTTCTCGCTTGAGAGCTTTGAGAGTTTTTCATTCCAAATTTTCTCTTCTAATTCGCCCTTTTCAACTGCACTTCTAGTCTCAAAAAGCACATCTTCGCTAACTGTAAATTCCCCGCTTATCTTAGCTAGCTCTTTTGATTTGGCTAAAACCTCAGCTCCAAGCGGTGAGCCGTGAGTTTTGGCAGTTCCTTCAAGGCCAACCGCACCCTTGCCAATAGTTGTGTTAGCGATAATCAAATATGGACGGTCTTTGTTTTTAGTCTCACTTAGAGCAAATGCGATCTCATCAAAGCTATGACCGTTTATTCTAGCGACATCAAAGCCTTGTGCTTCAAATCTAACCTTAACATCCTCAGCCCACGCCAAAGAGATATCGCCCTCAATTGTGATATTGTTTGAATCATAAATAAGCACCAAATTATCAAGCTTATGAGCCCCGGCTAACGCACACGCTTCATAGCTAATTCCCTCTTGCAAATCCCCATCTCCACAAAAGCAATAGACTTTGTGGTCTATGATTTGATTGTTTTCATCATTAAGCAAATTTGCAGCGTATTTTGACGCCATAGCAAAACCAACTGCGTTTGCTACGCCCTGGCCTAAAGGTCCAGTCGCTATCTCAACGCCAGGGGTGGTGATTTCAGGGTGGCCTGGGGTACGTGAGTGAAGTTGGCGAAAGTTTTTGAGATCATCCATACTCAAATCATAGCCACTTAGATACAAATAGCTATAAACTAAAGCACTCGCGTGTCCGCCTGAAAATACCACTCTATCGCGGTTTAGCCAGTTTGGATTGCGTGGATTGTGCCTTACAAAACGCATAAAAACGCTCATTATATCAGATAGCCCCATCGGTGCTCCCGGATGACCAGAATTTGCCTTTTGGATCATATCCGCACTTAAGAATTTGATGGTGTTTGAAATCTTTTCTAACATAGTTAATCCTTTAGATATTTTGTGATTAGTGAATTTATAAGGTTTTTGATGGCTAAATTTTCAGTTTTAGTTGAAATTTGACCTATCAATGTCTCTTTGTAATCTTTTGCTTTTTGAAGGCCTAGTAAATTTACAAATGAGTTTTTGTGAGTGTCGTTTCCGGCGGTTTTGCCTATCTCTTCGCTACTTTTTGTCGCGTCAAGTATATCGTCATTGATTTGAAACAAAAGCCCCAAATCAAGCCCTATTTGGTAAATCTCGCTTATTAAACTCTCATCAAGTTCGCTAATAATCGCACCCATCTCAAGGCTTGCAGCGATTAATTTGGCGGTTTTGTGAATGTGCAAAAACTTAAGACTATTAAAATCCAACTTTTTATTCTCAAAATAGCAATCAATCGCTTGACCAATTACCATTCCGCCAATTCCGCCATTTTGCGACAGAGATCTCACACATTTTGTGATGATTTCATAGCTAAAATTTGAAGTTGCAATGAGATAAAAAGCGTGAGTGTTTAGTGCGTCAGCCACCAAAACCGCAGTGGTTTCGTCAAATTTAATATGCATAGACGCAGCCCCACGGCGAAGTGGCGAGTTATCCATACAAGGCAGATCATCGTGAATAAGCGAATATGAGTGAAACGCCTCAACCGCGTAAGCTACTCTCATTGCATTTTCTAAGCTCTGGGGCCTAAAAATTTCAACAACACCAAGCAAAAGCTTAGCTCTAAAATGTTTGCCACCAAGCCCCAAAGTGTAGTTTAGTGCCTCGTCAAAAAATGGATGAAAGCTATTTGCTTTGATGGGATTAGCCTTTAAATACTCTTCAAAGCTCAAGCTATTCCCCCAAATCCGCCAAGGCCACCAAGTGTTTTTAAAGCAGTATTTTTCTTCTCATCTTCTATGAGTTTTACAGCGTCATTTACCGCTGAGATAAGCAGAATTTGAAGGCTTTCTTTGTCTTCAAGCAAACTATCATCTATGCTTAAATCTAGCACTTCACCTTTGCCGCTAATCTTAATCTCTATAAGCCCACCGCCGCTTTTTACGCTAAATTCGCGGTTTTCGCTCTCTTTTTCAAGCTCTTTGGCTTTTTCTTGCATCTGCTCTAGCATTTGCGACATTTTTGAAAAATCCATTCCTTCGAACATTTTAACCCTTTATGATTTGATTTTTTTCATCTACATGAACTATGGTTGGTGTGAAATTTTTAGCTTCATCTAAATTCATACTCACATAACTAACTATAATCACAATATCTCCAACGCAAACTTTCCTAGCGGCCGCACCATTTAGGCAAATCTCACCTCTTTTTTGCCCTTCGATTATATATGTTGCAAATCTCTCGCCATTATTGATATTTAAAATCTCAACCTTTTGAAAAGGTAGTAAATTCGCAGCCTTTAAAAGCTCTTTGTCTATTGTGATAGAGCCGACATAGTTTAAATTTGCGTCTGTGACTGTGGCTCTGTGAATTTTGCTTTGAAGCATTTCAATTTTCATCTCTATCCTTTAAAATTTCCAAAACGCACTCTTTATCGCTAAAATGGTGCTTTACACCTTTAATCTCTTGATAATCCTCATCACCCTTGCCTAAAATTGCGATGATATCATCTGCTTTGGCTAAGCTTATAGCTTTTTTGATCGCTTCTTTTCTATCTGGTTCGATTATGAGAGAATTTCTGTCATTAATCCCTGCAACGATATCAGCGATGATCGCTTCTTTTTCTTCACTTCTAGGGTTATCGCTTGTGACGATGGCTAGTTTTGAGTAACGCTTTGCAATTTGCCCCATTAGCGGACGTTTGGTCTTGTCTCTATCGCCACCTGCACCAAAAACTGTGATAATATTTGGGCTCTTAAGAGCACTTAGGACTTTTTGCATACCATCGGGTGTGTGTGCAAAATCAACGATGATTAGGGGATTGTTTGCTACAACTTCAACTCTACCACGCACTCCCCCAAAGCCATTTAACGCCCCAGCAATCTCATCATCTGGCTTTTTGGTAATTAGTTTTAGGGCACCAAAAGCTGCCAAAAGATTATATAGATTAAACTCGCCCACTAGTGAGCTCTCTAAGTTTGTATCATTTCCTAAAGAGCTAATAAGTGCGTTAATGCCTAATTTTAGCGAGTAGGCTTTTACACTAAAACTAGCTGGGCTTTGAAGCGAATATGTATAAGCATTTTTGGGATTATAACGGATAAATTTATCATCTTTGTTGATAAGCTTTAAGCTCTCATCTTCAAAAAAGCTACTTTTTACCCTTGCGTATTCTTCGAAGGTTTTGTGATAATCAAGGTGATCTTGGCTTAAATTTGTGAAAATTTTCAGTGTGAAATCTATCCCATCAATGCGGTTTTGAGATATGGCGTGAGAGCTAACCTCCATCACTACAAAGTCGCATTTTGCTTCACTTGCTAACTTTAAAAAGTGCAAATTTTCAAGCACCATTGCAGTGGTTAGAGCCTTTGGGGCGACTTGTTTATCATCAATAAATGCTCCCCTTGTGCCAATTAGCATAGCTTTGTATCCAAGGTCTAAAAGTGCTGAGTAGATGGCGGCTGCGGTGGTGGTTTTGCCATTTGTGCCGGTTATTCCTACGACTTTTAAATTAGGGTCTATATTAAGAAGTTTTTTAGCTTCATCTGCGTTTATGATGGTAGCGTTTTTAACCTGAGGCAAATACTTTTTATTTAGCTCTGTTTTTAAAAAATATGCCCCATTTTCAAGTTCTTTGGTGTTGTCGGTGATAAAATTATCTTGTAATTGTATTTTCATTGCTTAATCTCTTTATGATTTCGTCAAATCTAGCGTCGTATGAGTAAAACTCGCTTGCCACCTCTACATAGTTCATAGCAAATTCTCTCATATCATTTTCAAGTAGCAACTCGATAAAGTCCATCAGTTCATCTTTGTTTTTTAGCACGAGTTTGGATGAGAACATAATGCTTTGAATATGGTGTTTTAGGTCGCCTTTGGTGCTCATTACCTTTAAATCGCCAAATTCTATAAAATTTCCATTTTCAAACTCAACTTCCAAATCTAAGCTATTAAGCTCATCAAGTTCAGCATTTAAGGCTTTGAGATTTGGCGTTTTAGCGCTTTGAAATTTATTAAAAATAGCCCTTGCTTTAAATGGATGATACTCAAAGACTTGACACAAATTTGTAAAAAATAGCAACTCATCTTGCGAAAATTCGCTAGCCCCAAGGCTGATAAAAGTTTTGGCATCCTTGAAATTTGAGTTTTTGATAGAGTTGATAGCTAATTTTTTAAATTTACTCAAATGAAAGCTCCTGACCCATTGGCACATTTACTACGCTAATTTCTGGGTGAATATCTATGCGAAGCTGTCTTTCTACGCCGTATTTAAGAGTGCTAGCACTAGCTGCACACCCGTGGCACGCACCTTGCAATCTCACATAAACAACGCCATTTTTAATGGCTAAAAGCTCGATATTTCCACCATCATTTACAAGCATTGGACGGATGATATCAAGGCTCATCTCTACGGGCTCTTTGAGTTCTTCATCACTAAAAGGTATCATTTTTACTCCTATTTTTGGATATTATACTATCTTTAAGCTAAATGAAAAATAAGCGTTGTTTGACAATTAAAAATACCGTCTTCATCTATTTTTGCTTAAATAATAAATTCACAAATATTTTTTATAGTTTTCAAGCACTTCTAAAATCTCATCTTTTTTGTCTATAAAATCTCTATGAAGTATAAGTAGATCGTTGTTTAATAGGCTTTTGCCATTATAAAGTGGCTCGCTAGCGGTTTGCAAGTCTATCACCATTCCGCCACTATTTCTTACTAATGCGTCTCCTGCAGCGATATCCCACAGGCTTGATGGACGAAATCTCGCATAAACTCCGGCCATTCCACTGGCGATTAGGGTGAATTTTATCGCAGAACCAACTTGCAAAAGCTCTAAATTTAGGGTATTTGATATAACGGTGTTGCGTTTGCTTTTGCTCATTCTACCAGCTAGGGCAATTTTTTTAGCTTCAAAGCTCTCAAACTCTACCCCATTTTTAAACACTTTGCCGCCAAACCCACAAAAAATATCCCCACTTACTGGAACTCCAATCACCCCAAGAATTGGCACCCCATCTTCGATTAATGCTATGCAGACGCAAAACTCACCATTTTGAGCGATAAATTCTCTAGTGCCATCAAGTGGATCAATTAGCCAAAACCTATTAGCATTTACTCGCACACTTTCATCCAAAATGCTCTCTTCAGAACAAATCGGTATATCTGTATGTTGCAAATGTTTGGTTATTATCTCATTTGCTGCAAGATCGGCTGAAGTGACCGGGGATTTATCAGGTTTAATAAAAACTTCAAATTTAGAGTAGTTTTGCATTATCACTGAATTTGCCGATTTTGCCGCGTTTATTGCCATAACTGATAAATTTTCAAGTTCATTTAAATTAGCCATTTTTTCTCCCAATAAAATATATAATTTTGATAAGTATCAAGCAAAGCACTGCACTTAACAAGCTTGTGATAATCAAAGCGTAGTAGGTGTTTTCATCTATGCCGTTTGACTCTATTCCCATCGTTGCCACAGCCACAAGCAAGGTTAGTGGCATTGATAGCGAAACTGAAAATAGCACCGCACCCTTTTTGCCAAGATTTTTTAAAAATACAAGTCCAGCCAAGAGTCTCACAGCGATGATTGAGCCCATTATAAAGGCGATATTTAAAAGAATTTCTACATTCAAAAGTGCTTTTAAATTTATCGTCGAGCCGATATAGGCAAAAAACACAGGTATCAAAAATCCAAATCCAAAGCTTGAGAGTTTTTGTGGTAGATCCTTTTTGTGATCAAAAAATGTAGGGATAAAGGTCCCTGCGATAAACGCACCAAGCACGACTTTAAGGTCTATTACAATCATCATCGCAATGACAAACAAAAATAGTGCCATCGAAAGTCGGATATCTTTTTCGCTTTTGTCAAAATCGGGCATTAGCACCTTTTTGAGAGCTGGAAACCACCAAAATAGCACTTCAAGCCCTTTAAAAAGTAGCCCCACAGCGACCAAAAATAGCACCAAAACTCCTAAATTTAAAAATAGATCCACCCCAAATCCATGCTTTAAATATCCACTTAAAACTGTTAGAAGTGCGATGCTTACGATTTCGCCGATAACGCCAACTAACATTGCTAAGTTTAGCCAACTCTCATCTTTGCCATACTCTTTGTAAAGAGTTGAGAGAATTCCAATACTAATAATGGGGATGATGACGATATAAAGTGGGCTAATGCCAAATAAAAGCGTGATAATTACGGCTAAAATATACATTATGGCGGTGAATAAAAATGCCTTTTTGAGAGTATTTTTTGGGGTACGGATGAAGATTTTCATATCAACTTCGCTTCCTGCTAAAAACATTAAATAGTAAAATCCCAAATCAGCAGCTGCCTTAAAAAGCTCAATATGTGGCAAAAGCCCAATACTTCCAAAGCCGATCCCTAGAGCTATTTCAGTTGGCGAGATGGGGATTTTAAAGATTTTAGCAATATAAGGCGACGCAAAGATGATAAAGGCTAAAACCGTAAGGATTGAGATCTCTTCCATCATTCACCAAGCTTAGCAATGTCAGTTTTTAGAAGTTCCCAGCTTACGCCACCATTTGCTGAAATCACCCTTTCTAAGGTTAAATTTGAGAGATTTTGAGCTGGAATTTCAAGGATACAAAACTCATTTTGTGGCTTTTTTCTAGCACAAATTTCACCCGGATTTATATACAAGCTACTATCTTTGATAAACGCACAAAACTGATGGGTGTGCCCAAAAATTATGATATCGGCGTCATTTTTTAGAAAGCTAGGATGGTGCATAAGTTTAAATTTTAATCCGCCAAACTCAAATTTATAAGGCTCTTCAAAAAGATTAAACTCACTTTCTAAATTTCTTAGATGATAGTCATTATTGCCAATAATTGCGGTGTAGGGGATACCTAAGCTTGCTAAATCTTTTAGAGTTTGCTTTTCTACAATATCGCCAGCGTGGATGATGAGATCCACGCCCAAAAACTTGCTAAAATCAAGTGCACTTTTTGCAACGCTGATTTTGTGATGAGAGTCCGAAATAATCGCTATTTTCATCAATCAATCTGCTCTTTGTGTTTGCATTTGGGGCACTCTAGGAAGGTGCCTTTTTTAAGCTCTTTTTTGTAGAGATACTCATTTTTGCACTCAGGGCAAGGCTGATAAACTATCTCATAATTGCTTATAAATTTGCACTTTGGATAGTTGGAACAGCCATAAAATTTGCCCCTTTTTGAGCTTCTTTGGATTAATTCTCCATCTTTGCACTCAGGGCATTTGATACCTGTGGTTTGGGGTTTTGGCCTCTCTTCTTTGGATGAGCTTAAATTCCTTGAGTATTTGCACTTTGGAAACGCACTACACGCGATAAACTCGCCAAATCTACCACTTCTTTTGACTAACTCACTTCCACATTCAGGACATTTTTCGCCGATTAATTCGACTACTTTTTGGCTTTTGATATTTTCTTTGCCATCTGCGATCTCTTGCATAAATGGGTGGTAAAATTTAGCCAAAATCTCTTGCCAATCCTCCTTGCCATTTGCGATATCATCAAGCACCTCTTCCATTTTAGAGGTAAATTCGCTATCTACTATATTTTTAAAGTGCTTTTCTAACATCTCAATAACCTTAAAGGCGATATCTGTTGGGACGAGCTGCTTTTTGTCTATTTCGACATATTTTCTAGCAGTTAGGATTGAGATAGTTGGGGCATATGTGGATGGACGACCAATTCCTAAGCTCTCAAGTTTTTTGATTAGGCTAGCCTCAGAATACCTTGCGGGTGGTTCGGTGAAGTTTTGTTCGCTTTTTAACTCCTGCAAACCCATCTCATCACCAATGCTTAAATTTGGCAAAATTTTATCTTTGTCAATGTCACCATAAACTCTATAAAATCCATCAAATAGCATTTTTCTACCACTTATCTTAAATTCGCTTTCATTTCCAGTTACAAAGACAGTTTGATTTTGTATAATAGCTGCTTCCATCTGACACGCTAAAAAGCGGTTATAAATAAGAGTGTAGAGCTTTAGCTCATCTTTTTGCAAGTATTTGGCCGCTAAATTTGGTGTAAAATTTATATCAGTTGGGCGAATTGCTTCGTGGGCTTCTTGAGCGCCTTTGGATTTGGTTGTGTAGGCTTTAGCTTTAGCGGGCAAGTATTTGTCGCCAAATTCGCTTTTGATAAACTCTCTTGCTTTTTTAACCGCTTCTTTGGCTAAATTTAAACTATCAGTTCTCATATATGTTATCGCCCCCATAAAGCCATTTGCAGTTTGCACGCCTTCGTATAGAGTTTGGGCTAGTGCCATTGTCCTTTTTGGGCTAAAGCCCAGATTTGTGCTTGCGGCTTGTTGCAGAGTTGAGGTCATAAATGGCGGTTGAGGGTTGGTGTTTCGCTCTTTGGTCTCTATGTTTGATATGCTAAATTTATCGTTTTTGATAGAATGCAAAATTTCATTAGCTTGAGACGCAGTTTTTATGCTGAGCTTTTCGATTTTGTTATTTTTATGCATAAAAAGCGTAGCTTCAAGGTCTTTTTTAAATGTCGCTAGTATGGTATGATACTCTTGCGGGACAAAGGCTTTAATCTCTCTTTCTTTATCTACGATGATTTTTAGAGCTGAGCTTTGAACTCTACCGGCACTTAGACCGCGTTGTATTTTTTGGGCTAAAAGTGGGCTTAGTTTGTAGCCAACTATCCTATCTAAAAGACGCCTGGTTTGTTGAGCGTTTATGCTATTGATATCTAGTTTGCGTGGATTTTTGAGTGCTTCATCGATGGCTGATTTTGTGATTTCGTGGAAAACTATTCGTGGTAAGCTACTAGCTTCTTTGCCAATTGCATAGGCGATATGGTATGCAATCGCCTCACCTTCTCTATCTTCATCCGTTGCTAGATAGATAGTATCGGCTTTTTTGGCTAACTCTTTGATCTCTTTGACCGTACTTGCGTGGTCCTTGCTTATGCGGTATTCAGGGGTGAAGTTATCACCTTCTATCTTTATGCCAAACGCACTTTTTGGCAGGTCTCTTATGTGGCCTTTAGAGGCGATAACTTCGTAGTCTTTACCAAGAAAATTTTTGATGGTTCTTGCTTTGGCTGGGGATTCTACTATTATTAAATTCTTCATTTTCACCTCTTATTTTAAAATTCTAGGCAGTGTAATGCCTTGTTGGTTTTGATATTTGCCTTTTTTGTCGCTGTAGCTTACTTCACAGGGTTCATCGCCTTGCAAAAATAGCACTTGAGCGATCCCTTCACCTGCGTAAATTTTAGCAGGAAGTGGGGTGGTGTTTGAAATCTCAATTGTGATATAGCCCTCAAACCCAGGCTCAAAAGGCGTGACATTGACGATTATTCCACACCTTGCATATGTGCTTTTGCCAAGGCAAATCGCAAGCGTGTCGCGTGGCATTTTAAAATACTCAACCGTTCTAGCTAGAGCAAAAGAGTTTGGTGGAACTATGCAAATCTCACCCTTAAAATCAACTACATTCTTCTCATCAAAATCTTTAGGATCCACCACGGTTCCACCGACATTTGTAAAGATCTTAAACTCATCAGCCACTCTTATATCATACCCATAACTACTAAGCCCATAACTTATCACACCTTTACCGATATTGCCCGCACAAAATGGCTCTATCATAGCGTGATTTAGGCTTTGTTCTTTTATCCATCTATCGCTTTTTAATCCCATATCAATCCTTTTTGGCAAAAATTATATCTATATATATGTTGAATTTTCCTTAAAGTGTATTTTATACGGTTTAAAAATTAATGAGTTAAAAATTTTTATAAAATATATAAAAATATTTGTTTATTATTAATTGTTTTTTTTTTTTTGTATAATACGCCCCGTTGCCAGTGTAACATAATATATAATTTTGGTATTTAAAGGAGAGACAATGCGAAAAATCTTTTTGATGATTGCTATGTTAGCAACTATGCTTTTTAGTAATTCTTTGGATGAGATTAAAGCAAAAGGCGAGATAAGAATAGGGGTTTGGAATGATCAAGCACCATTTGGATCTTATGTAGATGGTAAATTTGAGGGTTTTGAGATAGAGATGGCAAAAACTATCGGTAATGCTATTTTGAGTGGAAAAGGAATCGTAACTCTTGTGGGTATTGACAATACTAAACAAAGGGTTGAGTTTTTACAACAAAACAAAGTAGACGCAATAGTTGCAAGCTTTAGTATGACAGAAGAAAGAAAGAAGTTAGTTGATTTTTCTATGCCGTATTTTACTCAAACTTTGGGAATTTTAGCACCTAAAACTTCAAATATAAAAACCCTAAAAGATCTATATAATATAAGACTTGCGGTGCAAAGCAACTCACCGGGGGAAGATTTTATCAATCAAGTAGGAAGGCATAATTTTACTAATCTTGTTATGGTAGGACCAACAGCTGATGGATATAGAGCGGTAAAAGATGGCAAAGCAGACGCGTATCTAAATGACTTGCTTATTGTGCTTGCCTATCCTATTATTGATTCTACGGTTGGAGTTCCTGAGACTTTAAGAACGCTAGGAAATAATGATTATATGGGAGTTGGCGTTGCTAAAGGCAATAAAGAGCTTTTGGATGAGATTAACAAACAGATGATTAAATTTAGCAAAGAGAGATATTTTAGAGAAATTTACTCACAAACCTTTGGTGTATTTTATAGAGATAGTATAGATCCAGGTATATTTTTGCTTGAGGATTTGTATAGAATTTATGGTAGAAACACCAATATAAAAATGGCATATTTAGATTTTTGATTTTATAAATTTGCGTAGTTTATAACTATGATAATATCTAAAAATATTGTAAAATTCAGCAAATATGTAGTAAAATAGCGTATATTTCTTAAAAAGGAGCATTAATGAAAGCTTTTAAGTTTATATTTATAGTTGCTACTATATTTGTAAATTTTGCAGTTGCCAAACCGCTAGTTTATATCCTAGCAACTGGCGGAACTATCGCAGGAAGTGCTGATAGTGTAGCATCGGGCGAATACAAATCAGGAGCTTTGGGGGTAGATGCCATCCTTGCAACAGTTCCGCAAATCAACGAAATCGCCACAATCAAAGGCGAACAGGTTGCAAATATCGGCTCACACCATATGAATAATGAAGTCTGGTTTAAACTTGCAAATAGAGTAAATGAACTTTTAAACTCTGATGCGGACGCTGTAATTATAACTCACGGCACCGATAGTATCGAAGAGACAGCGTATTTTTTAAACTTAACTGTTAAAAGCGATAAGCCAGTGGTGATTTTGGGAGCGATGAGACCAGCTACTTCAATGAGTGCGGATGGGGCGTTAAATATCTATAATGCGGTGAGCGTTGCTATAGACAAAAATAGTGCCCACAAAGGCGTAATGCTAGTGATGAATGATGAAATTCACTCGGCTAGAGAGGTCACTAAAGCTAATACCACAAATGTGAGTGCATTTGTCTCGCCAAATACCGGTAAAATTGGCATTGTAAATTATGGGGTGGTGGATTTTTATACTCAGCCACTTAGAAAACATACAAAAGATAGCGAATTTGACATAAATGGCATTAATGAACTACCTCAAGTTGATATTATTTATGCTCACTCAAACGATAACGCTACCTTGGTTGAAGCTGCAGTTAAAAGCGGTGCAAAAGGCATAGTGGTAGCTGGGATGGGCAATGGAAGCCTTTTTCCTAGCGTTGAAGAGGCTCTAGCTAAGGCTAAAGATAGTGGGGTTGTGATCGTTAGAAGCTCTAGGGTTGGTTCAGGTACAACAAGTGTTGGCACAGGAGTTAAACTCTACGATGAAAAATATGGCTTTATCCCAGCCGATACTCTAAATCCGCAAAAAGCAAGAGTGCTTTTGATGTTAGGACTAACCAAAACTAATGATCCACAAAAAATCAAAGAGTATTTTAAAACATATTAATCAAAGGAGGATGATAAGATAAGAGATTTAACAAATTTTAAAGGAAAAATATCATAAATTTAAAGGAGAAAAAATGAAATTATCAAGGATTTTACTAATGTTAGCATTTGTTGCGGGATCGCTTTTTGCAAAGCCGACCATTTATATTTTAGCAACTGGCGGAACTATTGCAGGTAGTGGGGATAGTGCACTTAGCGGAAGTTACACAAGTGGAACAGTTACAGTTGATAAACTAATCGCAGCAGTCCCAAAAATTAACGAAATTGCTACTATCAAAGGTGAGCAAATTTCAAATATCGGCTCACAAGATATGAATAATACTGTTTGGTTAAATTTAGCCAATAGAATTAACTCACTTCTAAAAGATGACAAAGTTGATGGTATCGTTATAACTCACGGAACTGATACTATGGAGAGCACAGCGTATTTTTTAAACTTAACCGTTAAAAGCGATAAGCCAGTGGTGCTAGTTGGAGCGATGAGGTCATCAAGCTCACTAAGTGCTGATGGTCCACTCAATATCTATAACGCGGTAAATGTCGCTATGGATAAAAATAGCGTTGGTAAGGGCGTATTGGTAGCGATGAATGATCAAATTCACGCCGCTAGAGAGGTTACAAAAACCAACACCACAAATGTTGCGACTTTCAAATCACCAAATTCAGGCAATATAGGAACTGTGAATTATGGCATAGTCAATTATTATCTAACACCAGCTAGAGCTCACACACTAAATTCAGAATTTAGCGTAGATGGAGTGGATAAACTTCCTAGAGTTGAGATTATCTACTCATTTGCAAATGATACAGCTGACCTTGTAAATGCAGCCGTTAAAAGCGGTGCAAAAGGCATAGTCCTAGCAGGAGTTGGCAACGGCAATCCATCAACACCAGTTCTAAACGCACTAGCTGACGCAGTCAAAAAAGGCGTAGTAGTTGTAAGAAGCTCTAGAGTTGGCTCAGGTTCTACAAGTGTTGGCTCTGAAGTTGATGATGAAAAATACGTCTTTGTTTCAGCTGATAATTTAAACGCACAAAAATCAAGAGTGCTTTTAATGTTGGCTCTAACCAAAACAAACGACGCCAAAAAAGTACAAGAATACTTTAAAATATACTAATTTTATACTTGCTAAAGCGGTTTGACACTATTCAAACCGCTAAAAACGCAAATTTATTATAAATTATGAAAAATTTTGTTAGAATGCCAAGTTAAATCAATCCAAATGGAGAATAGTATGAAAAAAGAAGACATTAAAGAGCTTATGGAGTATTTTGATACCATAGGTATAGCAAAGATGAAGATAAAAGAGGGTGATTTTCAAATTGAACTTGTTAAAAATAAAGAAGAAATTGTAACTTGTACCCCAACCCCTGCAGAATTTCCAAAACCACAAATTCCACAAACCCAAACAGTCGAAATAGTCACTAGAACAGAACAAGCCACAAACGGTGAAACTATCAAATCCCCAATGGTAGGGACTTTTTACAAAGCACCAGCTCCGGGAGCTAGCCCTTATGTCAAGGCTGGTGATACGGTTAAAAAAGGCGATATTGTTGGCATAGTTGAAGCTATGAAAATTATGAATGAGATTGAGGCTGAGTTTGATTGCAAAATCTTAAAAATATTAGTAGACGATGGTCAGCCAGTTGAATATGGGCTTGATCTGTTTGAAGTGGAGAAAATTTGATGAAAGAGATCAAAAGAATTCTCATCGCAAATCGTGGCGAAATCGCACTTCGTGCACTAAGAACCATCCAAGAGATGGGAAAAGAAGCGGTTGTGGTGTATTCTACAGCGGACGCAGACGCACTTTATGTAAGATACGCTGATGCAAATATCTGCATAGGTGGCCCAAAAAGTAGTGATAGCTACTTAAATATCCCAGCCATCATCTCAGCAGCCCAAATCAGCGAATGCGACGCGATATTTCCAGGATATGGATTTCTAAGCGAAAATCAAAATTTTGTTGAAATTTGCGAAAAAGAGGGCATTAAATTTATAGGACCAAGCGTTGAAGCGATGGCTTTGATGAGTGACAAAAGCAAGGCAAAAGGGATAATGAAAAGAGCGGGTATCCCAACAGTCCCAGGAAGCGATGGAGCAGTAAAAGACGCTGAAGCGGCCAAAGAGTTAGCCAAAGAGATGGGCTACCCTGTAATGCTAAAAGCTGCAGCAGGAGGAGGTGGCCGTGGAATGAGAGTGGTTGAAAGAGAAGAGGATATCCAAAAGCACTTTTGGGCAGCTGAGAGTGAAGCACTAACAGCATTTGGTGATGGAACAATGTATATGGAAAAATACATTGAGCATCCTCGTCATATTGAAGTGCAGGTTTTGGCTGATGAACACGGTAATGTCGTGCATGTAGGTGAAAGAGATTGCTCGCTTCAAAGACGCCATCAAAAGCTCATAGAAGAAAGTCCTGCGATTTTGCTTGATGAAGAGACCAGACAAAGACTTCATGCTACAGCAGTTAAGGCAGCTAAGGTTGTAGGATATAGTGGGGCTGGAACATTTGAGTTTTTGGTAGATAAAAATCTAGATTTTTACTTCATAGAGATGAATACAAGGCTTCAAGTCGAGCACACAATTAGCGAGATGGTAAGTGGCATAGATATCATAGAGTGGATGATTCGTATCGCTCAAGGTGAGAAGCTTTTGGATCAAAGCGATATCCATCTAAAAGGGCACGCCATAGAGTGTAGAATCACAGCTGAGGATTCCAAAACATTTATGCCTTGTCCTGGCAAAATCACCAAATATGTCGCCCCTGGTGGTAGAAATGTAAGGATGGATAGCCATGTGTATGAGGGCTACACTGTGCCGTCGTTTTATGATAGTATGATAGGTAAGCTTATCGTGTATGATGATAATCGTGACAAGGCGATTGCAAAGATGAAAGTCGCACTTGATGAGCTAATCGTCCAAGGGATCAAAACGACAAGAAAATTTCATATAAATATGATGAATAACAGGGATTTTATAGAAAACAAATACGATACAAACTATCTTTCAAAGCACTAAATTTTGGTGCTTTGAAGTTTTTAGGATTTGGATGGCGGGGTGTAAATTTAAGAGATTTGCTGTTTTTTGATATTAAATAATTTGAGTAAATTTGGCTCTGCTAAATTTGTGAATTTATATTAAAATTGCAACTATAATTTTTAAATGTAATTTTCAGATAATTTATTTTGCATTTAAGAGTGTAAATTTAGGCGTTTTATCAATAAAGACTTGTAGCTAAACCTACAAGAGCTATTAAAAAGTGTTATGAAGTAAATTTAACTGAAATTTATCTATATACATTTG
>JALFKC010000059.1 GCA_022775765.1 Campylobacter sp.
TTTTTGGGGATATTGTAAATTAAGATTAAGTAAATTCAAAAGGTATAAAAAGAGATAATTTTATATTACATTTAAAAGAGTGTGAGTTTGGGTATTATATCAATAAAGATGACAAAGATTTATATCAAATTCTATTAAAACCGATAAGAGAAAATCCGCTTAAGTTGTCTTGAGGCTAGATAATATTTTGGGCATTAACTCTCACGAAACTACGCTTGGATATTTCACCCATAGCAACGCTCAAATTCATTGTGTAGTTTGCAAGGATTTTAGGGCCATCTCTCACTCTTTGCTAGAATTTAAGTTTATCAAAAACTCAGTGCTTGAAGAGAATATGACTATTAATAATAAAGATGATTTGGATATTATCTTAAGAGTGATTCAACCTCAACACTTCGTGCCAAAAGATGAGCTAAAAAGTCGTTTTTGGGATATGTTTGTAGTGGATGCGTATATTGGAAATTTTGATAGACATAGTAGAAATTGGGGAATTTTAGTCAATGAGATAGATCAAATCTGCACTCTAGCCCCAGTTTATGATAACGGCTCAGCACTATTTGCAGGACTACTCGAAGATGATATTCAAAGCGTTCTTTTATATGAAAATGAGATAAAAGGCAAGTTTATGACTATCTAGTTTCAGCCATCTCGCAAAATTCCAAAAAAATCTCATACTATGAGTTTATCAACTCAACCAAAAATAGCGACTGTCTAAAAAGCATAGAAAAATCATCCCAAAAACAGTCCAAAACAGGGATAAAATTTACGATTTGATAGATAGAATAGATGAGAATTTACCAAATGGTGAGATTTTTTTAAGTAGAGCTAGAAAAGAGTTTTATAAAACAATCCTAAATTTGAGATTTAGAAAATTTTTGCTAAATTTTTAGGCTAAATTTGAGATGAATTTAGCCTAAATTTGAGTTATTTGCTGATATTTAAGGCGCTCTCAAGATCTTTAAGCATTAAATCAAGCGCTGTTATTCCTCCCTCACTTAAATACCATACTGGTGGATTTAGATAGTAAATATGGCCTTCATTTGCAGCTTTAGTTTTATTAATTATCTCATTATTCATCACATCTTTTGCAAGTTTTGCACCCCTAGTTGAGATAGCACTATCTCTATCAAGCACGAAAATATAATCAGGATTTAGCTTTAAAACCAGCTCAAAAGATGAGTCATTTCCGTGGGTTGTCTTAGCGTCTTTGGCTAGATTGTTAAATCCAGCGTCAGTTGTTATCATCGCACATCTTTTTTCATCTCCTAGAGTATGAAGGCTAGAACTAGTTACTAGAGCCAAAATAGCAGTTTTGTCCTTAGAAGCCTCTTTTATCGCCTCAAGCCTGTTTTTAAATTCGTCAAATTTAGCATCCATATCATCTTTTTTGCCAAAAATCGTAGCAATAGTGTGGATATTGTGTTTGATACTTTGAAAAGTTGAAGTTTTGTAATCAACACCAAGATACACAACAGGGGCAATTTTAGAGAATTTGTCATATTGATTAGCTAGTCTAGAACCAATAAAAATTATATCAGGTTTTGCCATCATAAGCTTTTCTATATCTACTTCTTTTACGCTACCTATATTTGCAATATTTGGATTGTCATTATAGTCTTTTAGGTATGGAACACTTTGAGCCTTTGTCATCGCTACAACCCTATCACCAAATCCAAGTGCGTCTATACTATCCAAAGACGCCATATCAGCCACTGCAACGCGTTTTGGATCCAGTGGAACACTAAGCGTTACAAACTCATTTTTAGCATTTAAACTTTGAATCTCTACACTAGTAGCGTGTGAAATTCCAAAACTAACAGCACTTATAAAAAGTGCAACCATAAATTTTTTAAACATTTTCTCTCCTTAATAATAAACCGATAAAGGCTTATTTTTGATATTTAAAATTTCAAAATCCACATTGTAAAGTGCAGATAAACTCTCCTTTGTCATCACCTCTTTGGGTGTGCCACATTTGGCTATTTTGCCATTTTCAAATGCGTATATATAGTCTGAATAAAATGCCGCTAAATTTAGTTCGTGAAGAACCATTATGATAGTTTTTCCTAAATTTCTAGAAAGATAGACTACATTTTTCATCGTCTGAATTGAGTGATAGATATCAAGGTTATTAGTTGGCTCATCAAGCAATACAAACTGAGTATCTTGAGCTATTATCATCGCTATAAAAGCACGCTGTCTTTGGCCACCACTTAGCTCATCTAGGTAACGATCTTGCAAATCACAAAGCTCCATCGCACTCAAAGCTTCATCAACTTTTTGACAATCTAACTCATCAAGCCTACTTCCACTATATGGAAAACGCCCAAAGCTTACAAGCTCTCTTACGCTTAATTTCATAGAAACATTGTTGGCTTGAGACAAAATCGCCAAATGTTTGGCAAGCTCTTTGCTTTTCCACCTTGAGATATCCTTGCCACCAAATATTACCTCTCCACTATCAGCCTTACTAAGCCTAGAGATTATACTCATTATAGTTGATTTACCCGCTCCATTTGGACCTATAAAAGAAGTAATGCTTCCTTTTTGAATCTCAAAATTAACATTATCAACCACGACTTTGTCACCATATTTTTTAAACAGATTTTTAATTTTCATAACTTTCCTTTATTCATTACAAGCAGATACAAAAAATACACCCCACCAGTTATACTTATAAACACCGATATTGGGATACTTAATACAAATATCCTCTCCACTACAGATTGAGCTGCTATCAAAATCACTATCCCAAAAAGCACAGTTCCACTTATGAGATAGGTGTGTTTGTAGGTTCTAAAAAACTCTCTTGCTAAATTTGCAATAATTAACCCCAAAAATGATATCGGACCAACTAAAGCTGTAGCAATAGAGATAAATAGCACCACCCCTAAAAGCAGCCTTTTGACTACCCTATCATAATCAATGCCTAAATTTATTGCTTGAGCTCTACCAAGGCTTAGTGCGTCTAAATTATCCAAATCTTTATAATAAATCACACTCAAAATCACCATAAGTCCTAAACAAACAAAAACTATACTTGTATTGATATTATTAAAACTAGCCACCAAAGAGCTTAGAAGTTGGTCATATTCATTTGGATCCATCACCCTAACCATCGTGCTTTGCATAGAACTAAAGCAAGTAGCCATCACAGTTCCAGCTAAAAGCACATACAAAATATTATACTTTGTAACTTTAAAAAGATAACTATACACAAAAGTTGCCACTAATGCCATCAGCACTAGATCTAGCCCAAAGCTCGTGTATTTATTGCTCGCTATAAAACTCGCACTGCCTAAGAAAAACACCACAGCTGTGTGAATTAGTAGATATAGCGAGTTCATTCCAAGCAAGCAAGGGGTAACAATCGTAGTTCTAATGATAGTTTGAAACACAAGTGAAGCTGCACCGATGCAATACGCAACTATAAGCATCGCTAAAAGCTTAGGTGCTCTAACGCTCATCATAAAACCCAAAAACTCCATTTTAACACCATAAAAAAGATAGACTAGCGATACCAAAACACTAAGCACTAAAAGAATTATAAGCTTTTTATTATAAATCTTAGAGTTCATCTTTGACCTTTGTTTTGCATGAGCAACCCCCACCCATAAAAAAGTTCATAAAATTTAGTTTGCCAACTCTACCATTTAACTTAACAACTATAAGGGCGATAAATATAATTCCACCTAGCATACCAGCAATTAGCTCAATAGGAAGCTCATATGGTGCGACAATAGCCCTGCCGATAATATCACACACAAGCACAAAAAGTGCTCCAAAAAGTGCTGTATCGATGATAGTGCCTTTGAGATTATCCCCTTTAAACATACGGATTAAATTTGGAATTATAAGTCCTATATATGATATCGTCCCAACTACCACCACAACCGAGGCAGTCAAAAGTGCTGAGAGTGTAAGACCCAAAAACAAGATTGCATTGTATGGAATACCTAAATTCTTAGAAAAATCTTTACCCATCCCAACGATATTAAAGTGATTAGCAAAAAACATAGAGACGATAATAAGCACTGGCACTATATAAAGCATCTCATATCTGCCTTTGATGACTAGTGAAAAACTTCCTGTAAGCCAAGTTTGCAAAGCTTGAACCATCTCATATTTAAAGGCAAAATAGTTTGTAATCCCGCCAACCACATAGCCAAACATTATACCAATTAATGCCACCATCACAGCGTCTTTAAACTGAATAGCTTGAATAAACGCAACATAGATCCAAGTCCCTATCATAGCGGTCACAAAAGCAAAAATCGCTCTTGAAAATATAGTAGAATTAGGGAAAAATATCAATGCCAAAAGTATGCCAAACTGTGCGTAAGATATTGTCCCCGCAGTAGTTGGCGACACGAAGCTATTTTGGCAAAGCTGCTGCATAATAAGACCTGCTATTGCTAAACCAGCCCCAGCTAAAAGTGTGGCACAAAGCCTTGGAAGCCTAGAGAGAATAAATATCTCAAGCTGATTAATATCTCCATTTATAAGCTCATACGGGCTTATATCCACAACGCCTACAAAAAGCGAGATTATGCTAAAAAACAGTATCAAAATCAAAAATAGTATAGTTGAACGCAAATGTTACCTTTAGATCTTAGAATTTTGATAATGATTATAGCAATTTTTGATAAATGAAAGATAAAATTTAGAAGTTGCTATTTATTATTTAAAAAATTAGTTTTATATGGTTTATTAATTTAATTGATATTAATAAAAATTATTTTATTTTGGAAAGATCTATCTTTTTTTAAGACTTGGTTTTACAGCTTTACTGATTTGTATTTTTCTATTTATTTCTAATATTAGTTCTTTTGAAATAAAAGTTGATTTTATATTAAGCTTATTTTTTTGAAGTATTTCAGTAATTGTAGTCTCTTTTGGATTATTGCAGTCTATTAACTATCTTTAATAAGTATATCTAAATCATTTTCTGTTATTTCTAAAAGTGATTGCAAAGCTGAAAAATTTTCTGTTTTGTTATAAAATTCTTTTCTCTTTTTTACTTGAGAAGTTATCATTGAAAGAATCACAACTTTATTTATATCTATAGTTGGTAAAATTATATAATAATGTGGTTTTTCATAGCCATTTTCTTCAAAATATAGTATGTTCTCTAATGGATTATTTAAAGCATTTTCTAATAAAATTCTATCCATTATAAATTTTCTTTGTAAATTTCTTTACTTAATTTTACAACTTCATTTGATATAGAATTATATTCTTTTGTTTTATCTGTATTTTCTAAAAAGAAATCATTAATATCCATCTCAATGCTAGATTTAAGATCTTTTATTTTATTAAAAACATTAGACCACTCTTTATAATGATGAGTTATTTCAGATAAGCCAAAAGCACTATATTTTCCAAATGTTTTTGTTGCAAATTCTCTATAACCTCTAAATCATTATCACTTAACTCATCATAATCATCCCTAGTTAATAAGGTGCTGTTTGATTTAATATTATTAAGTCCATCTTTGCTGAGAATTTCTTTTGCATAACCTATATCAGAAATATATTCATTAAACTTTAGTATATCATAGGCCCCACTAGCTACTGGACCATACTCCATTGCTACAAATTTATCATTAGTTATTGATTTAGCAAATTTTCTAAGACTATATCTTTCAGCGAAAAATATCATTTTGAGTATAGACATCTTATCTAATGAAAGAGAGTCTTTTGACAAATTTCGTATAATATAATCAATCATTTAGATTATAGCTTTATTATTTATCATAACAAACATCTTCTTCTTAAACATCAAATTCGGATTTTGACATAATTTTTCTTGAAAACCAGTAAATTCTAGGGAATTTCCCTAGAATTTACTCCTCTTCTGTAGCTATGCCATCTCTTGCATATGCTTGAAGAAATCTTAAGATTCTATCTTTTTCTGCGTCATTTATCTTAGCAAAAACTTGCATAGCCCCAAGATATGCATCCCACTCATTCATAAGGTGCTCTTTTGGTTTGTGAGCTGCGTGGCAAGAACTACAAGTATCATAATACGCTAACTCGACCTCTTCCCAAGAAGCGTATTCACCACTAGTCAAATCCGCACTATTTACATAGTAACTCTCACCACTTTTTGCGTCCCCATTATTAAGTGTTAAAAATGTCACAAGTGGATCTTTTTTGTGAGCTAGGGTGCTTGAATTAGTATCTGAAACCTCGCCAACCACCTTAATAAGCGTCATATTACCCTCAGTTTTAAGGCTCTGCACCAGTGTGCCCTCATAAATTTCACCCACCACTTTTGTTTTGTCATTTGTGTCGTATAAATTTGCCTTGACATTATACACAAACATCTTATCAGCAAATGCTGTCACACAAAGCAGGATCAAAGATATAATAATTTTTCTCATTTACGCCTCCACCAATTTTGGTAATTTTATGCCATCATATGGCTTGACATCTACTTTTTTGATAGCAACCAAGCAAGTATTTGCTGAAGTTGCTTGAGCCATAGTCGAAGTTGGGATAGATGATGTCAATACATTTGCGTGTCCTGCTTGGCACCTTGGCTTTTCATCATCTAAATTTTCAGGGTCATACCACGCACCCTCATCAACTGAAAGGACGCCTTTCATTATATTTTTGCTAACTACAGCCCCAGCTAAAATACTACCTCTATCATTGTAAATTTCAACCGTATCGCCATCTTTTATACCAAACTCTTTTGCGTCTTCTTCACTGACTATCACTGGTTCGCGGTTTCCGACTTTGTAGAGCTTTCTTATGTAGGTATTATCCATTTGAGAGTGAATTCTATAAGTTGGGTGTGGGCTTAATAGATGAAGTGGGTATTTTTTGGTAAGTTCAGTGTTGCCAAGCCACTCAGCTGGTTCGAACCACGCCACATGCCCTTTAAAATCATCTAAATTATATGAAGCAAATTTATCTGAGAAAATTTGAATTTTACCGGTTTCGGTTCTTAGTTTGTTTGCTTCTGGGTCTTTTCTAAACTCACTATGTCTTACAAACTCATATTGATATGCGTCTGGTTCAAAATGCACAAATCCATCATTCCAAAAATCATCAAATTCTTTGTAATACACACAATCACTTCTTTCGTAGAAGCTTTTTATCCACTCTTCTTTGGTTTTGCCACCTGTAAATTTGCGGTGGGCTCTTTCGCTTACCATCTTTGACATCTCTTCAAAAACATCAAAATCATTCCTTGACTCACCAACTGGCTCAATGACCTTTTTCATTGCATAGACATAATCTTGTGAAAATGATCCGCCATAGCTTATATCGTCTCTTTCAAGAGTTGTAGTTGATGGGAGCACGATATCAGCCATCTTTGTCATCGGTGTCCACCACGGCTCATGCACTATCACTGTATCAAGTGTGCGAATAGCCCTAATAAGCTCGTTTGCGTTTGGATGATGACCCAAAATGCTAGCTCCAACAACATACATAACCTTAATTTCAGGGTATGTCATCTCGCGACCTTTAAATTTGATGGTTTTGCCCGGATTTAGTATCGCTTCAGAGATCCTAGAAGCTGGGATATTAACATCACTTCTATTTTTACCTTGAGGAAGGCCAACTGGAAGCATTACCCCACTAAAAGCTTGACCACCGCTTGTGTAGTGTGCTGCAAACCCAACTCCACCACCAGGAAGTCCTATCTGTCCTATCATAGAAGCTAAAGTTATCAAGGCCCAATCAGCCTGCTCACCGTGATGAGCTCTTTGCATAGCCCAGTTGCCTGAAATTTGAGTTCTATTTTCTACAAAAAGATCAGCCAAATTTGTGATAGTTTTCTCATCAATTCCTGTGATTTTAGCCGCCCACGCAGGGGTTTTAGCTACTTTGTCTTCGGTTTCGCCAAGTAAATATGGTAAGAATTTATCAAACCCATAGGTGTATTTTTCGATAAATTCTTTGTCATATTTGTTTGAAGTGTATAGATAATGCATCATTCCTAGAGCCAGTGCAACATCGGTATTTGGGCGAATTTTAATCCACTTGGCATTTAAAATTTGAGCAGCTTGATTGTATTGTGGGTCAATTACGATAAATTTAATGCCACTTTTAGCATATTTTTTGTAAGTTTCCATATTGGCTCTATTAGCAACCTTAAAGTCAATGAGATTGCATTTGTAAAGGTCAGCTCCCCAAAGCACATAAACCTTAGTATTTGCTAGAATTTGTTCGTGTGTTGTTTGCAAACTATAAACTTCCAAATCGCCGATTATGCTTGTATTTACTTTGCCAGCCGCACCATTGCTGTATTCGCCATCAGTTCCAACTGCTCCGCCAAAGGTAGTATTTAAAAATCTTCCAGCTACTGCGTTGCAGTTATGCAAAAGCCCTGGATGACCCCAGCCGCCATAGCTTGCATTGAAAACATTTTGGTATGGGGTGTTTGAGAGTTTATCTACGATTAACTCCATCGCCTTTTCCCAGCTAACTCTTACAAACTCCTCTTTGCCTCTAAGTTCGGGTGCATTTTTGCCCTCAAGATAGCTTTTTCTAACATATGGATATTTTACTCTAGTTTCACTATAAACCCTATCTATCCACGCCTCAACGCCAGGATAGTCGTGTTTGGCTGATTCGTGTGGGGTGATTTTGACTAACTTGCCATTTTTATCCACATGGCCATAAAATGCTCCCACATTCGAAGCTGTAAGGATGGGCTTTAACTCTTTATCAGTAGTATCAGCAAGAAGCGAACTACTTCCAAGCACGGTAGCTCCTACGCCAACTCCTTTTAAAAAATTTCGTCTGTTTATAGACATATCTTCTCCTATTATTATTAGTAAATTTTATTTGGCAATAAACATATAATTATATGTAAATTTTTTAAAAAATAGTAGAAAATACTTTATTATTAATTAAAGTTATAAAATTATATTTAGATTTTATGTAGTTATAAATTTTATATATTTATTAAAATTAGAGCTAAATTCCAAAAATTTAGGTGATAAAAATAACTTAATATTTTGTATATAAATTTAATATAAAAATAGCTTCATAAGATAAAGTTATTTTTATATATTATTAAAATTTATTGAAATTCACTCCCAAATTTGAGAGAAATTTTAAAATTAAAACTACATAAAATAATTAATTTTAATTTTAGATTAATTAGTTTCTTTTAAAGCATTATATTCATCTTCATTTATCACCCTAACCCCAAACTCTTTAGCTTTGTCAAGTTTGCTACCTGCCTCACTTCCATAAAGCACAAAATCTGTTTTTTTAGAGACAGAATTGGTAACTTTCGCTCCCATTTTAATGAGTTCATCTTTGAAAATATCCCTACTTTTGCTAAGAGTTCCAGTTATCACCACAGTTTTGCCACTAAATGCTGTGTCTATGCGTATCTCGCTAGCACTAAATCTTGGCTCTATAATCGTCAAAAGCTCATCTATCGTAGCGTGATTAACCTTGCAAAACTTTACATAACTATTTGCCATCGCCTCGCCAAATCCATCTAGGGCCAAAACCTCATCATAACTTGCCTCAAACGCCCTATTTTGAAAGCTTTGTGCTATTTTGGTTGCAGCAACTCCGCCAATATGCTCTATGCCTAAAGAGGCGATAAATCTCTCAAGTGGGGCGTGTTTGGAAGCTTCAATGGCATTTAGTATATTAGAAATTTTCTTATCTTTAAATCCATCAAGCCTATCAAAATCTTCACTCCTTAGCCTATAAATATCGGCAATGTGAGAAATTTTGCCACTGTTATAAAGCAAGGCGATCACCTTCTCACCAAATCCATCTATATTCATACAAGGCTTTGAGGCAAAATAGATAAGGGAATTTATCATTCTAGCCTTACACTCTAAATTCTGACACTTTATAAAAATCTCCTCTTCTAAAAGCTCACTTCCACAAGATGGACAAATAGTTGGCTTTGGGATGGGGATTTGCGAACCATCTCGCCTATCTTTATAGACCTTTGTGATTTTAGGGATGACATCGCCACTTCTTATGATATTAACAAAGTCATTTTTCATCAGACCAAGGCGAGTGATCTCATCAAAATTATGAAGAGTTGCATTTTTAACCATCGCTCCACCAATATCTACAGGCTCACAAATCCCAACTGGTGTAAGCACGCCAGTGCGGCCAACCTGCCACGAAACATCAAGAAGTTTGGTGGTTTTTTCAGTTGGTGGAAATTTATACGCTACCATAAATTTAGGAAATTTAACCGTATAGCCAAGCTCGGTGCATTTTTTGATATCATCGACCCTTATCACCATTCCATCAAGCATAACCTCTTTTTCATCTCTTATGCTGTTTAATTTGCTATAAATTTCTCTAAGCTCATCAAAGCTTGAAGCTATTTTTAAAAACTTATCCCTATAAAATCCAAGACGCCTTACAAACTCCATCACTTCAGAGTGTTTGGTAAAATCAAGTGAGTTCTCACCAACGCCCCACGGAATAAAAAGCAGTTTTCTTTGCTTGACTATACTACTATCAAGCTGTCTTAAACTCCCAGCTGCAGCGTTTCTAGGGTTGGCAAGTGGGGCTTCGCCATCGCTTAATCTAATTTCATTTAATGCGTCAAAATCCGCTTTTTTGATTAGCACTTCGCCCCTAATCTCAATCTTTTCGTTATAAGGAATTGATAGTGGAATAGTGCTAATAACCTTAGCATTCGCACTCACATTCTCGCCAACTACGCCATCCCCCCTAGTGGTAGCTTTGACAAAAACGCCATTTTCGTATAGGATATTTAAACTCGCCCCATCAAATTTAGGCTCACAATAAAAGCTAAGACCATCTTTATTTCCACGATTTATCCACGCTTTTAGCTCATCATCATTAAAAACATCCTCCATAGACCACATTTTGGCAATATGGTATGATTTGTCAAATTTATCGCTTATTTCGCCCCCAACTTTTTTGGTTGGCGAATACTCTAAAATTAGCTTGGGATTTTCTTTTTCGAACCTTTCAATCTCGCCATACAGCTCGTCATACTCAGCGTCACTCGCTAGTGGTTCATCCATCGTATAATACGCCCTAGCCCACAAATTCAGCTTATCAACCGCTTTTTTATACTCAAATTTATCCATTTTTGCCCCTTGCAATAAATTTACCAGATAGAAATTTCACTCATAACTTCGTGCATTTTAAACATTTGAGCGTGAGCTTTAACATCGTGCGTCCTAATAATAGTCGCACCATTTTCAAAAGCTTTAAGGTGAAGATATAGACTTCCTGGAAGTCTATCTTTAACTTCACTTTTGTAGTAGTGATCTATCATACTTTTTCTACTCGCCCCCACAAAAAGCGGATATCCAAAGTGCAAAAAATGCTCTAAGTGCTTAATCAAAAAGAAGTTATCCTGTGAGCTTTTACCAAATCCAATCCCTACATCAAGGACGATTTTTTGGCAACCATATGATAAAATCTCATCAATCTTAACTCTAAAAAACTCATCAATCTCATCAATTAAATCCCCATATTTTGGATCTTCTTGCATAGTTGTAGGCTCACCTTGCATATGCATAAGCGAATATTCACAGTCATATTTGGCCGCTAGTTTAGCTAATGAAGCGTTTCCCGTGATATCATTTATCATATAAAAGCCCTTATTTAGGGCGTATTCTAAGCAATATTCATCAAAACTATCAAGGCTAAATTTAGCCTTTTTGTATAAATTTAGCCTGTAAATTTCATCAATAATATCCTTGATACGCCTAAACTCTTCATCTCTACCCACATATTTGCTTCCAGGCCTTGATGAAACGCCCCCAAGGTCGATATAGCTCGCTCCATCTTCAATATGGCTTTCTATTCTTTTTACTCCACCAACGCTATCCACGCGGCTCTCTTTATTAAAACTATCTTCGTTTATATTTGTAACACCCATAATTTGGGGTTTTGATGGCTTAGTAAATTTATGCTCTAAAAATTTGCCAAGCTCTTTTAGACCAAAATCTTGCAACGCCTCTTTTTTGGCTAGGGCTGAGATTTGCTTGTCATTTGCAATCAAAAGTGCATTTGAAAACTCTTCACTACAAGCGATAACCGAGTTTGCACAAACTAGCTCAGCTCCCAAACTTAGGGCGTCTTGTTTTAGAATATTTGCCGCTGGGGCTTTGATATCTTTGATATAGATAAAGTTTAAGCTTGTCTTTTGTTTCATCAAATTTATCCCAAATTTATGTGGTTTTATAAATTTGCAAATTTCATCAAAATTTGTGTCGTTGTTTATCTTAAAAATTCTCATTTCTCACCTTTAATTTAATGTCTAATAAGCGTTAAAAACAAAGTTGGCAAAATACCGTTTATTTTGGTATTAAGATCAGCTAAAACCATCAGTTTTTTGATATTTTCAAGCTCTTTTTCGTTTAAGTTTATCCCGCTTTGCAAGGCCTCTTTTAAACATTTTGAGATGAAACTTTTTAGCTCATTTTTGCCAAACTCACCATTTTTTTCTAAGCTCTCAAGCTCACTCATCTTCTCATACGCCTGTTTTAAATCAAATTTCTTAAAATCAATACCAGTTGGCACACTCTCCACGGCTTTATTTTGCACGCTTAAGCTAAGACGCGAAATGATGGTGGGCAAAAAGCAGTTTTTGTATGGTGCACTCAAGATAAAATAGATATTAGCTGGTGGCTCTTCAATAGTCGTAAGAAGAGCGTTTTGAGCTTCATTGCCAAAGCTAAGAGCTCTAAGGATGATGAACTTTGCCCTACTTTCAGCTATATACGCCTCACTTAACGCCTCTTTTGCGTCATCGAGCAAAAAACTCTCTTTTTCAAAAAATCTAAGATTGTTTATGCCAAGCTTAGCTATCAGCTCATCTTTTAAACTCTCATAATCATTTGTGATGATAATACGCGATTTTAGCAAATCCTCACCTACACCATAACTTGATCAAACAATACCGCACTTATGCTTCTATCAAAAAGTCTAAATAAATTTAGTAGCTTTACATCCAAAGTGTCATCCTTGCCATCTACTGAGAAGCTATTTGGGGTATTTTCATCTATAAGCCACATAAAACTATCATCTTTATTTTTTGCAATTTGACTAAGACTATAGTTGCCCCTACCGATATAAAAATAGACAAAGCCATTTGGAAATGAAAGGCTTAACATATCGTTTAATAGCTCCATCTCTTCAACTGTATTTATACTAGTTAGCCTAGGATAGATTAGGCGAAGCGGATAAAATGGAAGTAGTGGGCGTTCGTTGCCGTTTTTGTTGATATTTTTGACGACATAGCTCTCAAACCAGCTTCTCTCATCATCGCAAAATACCAAAAACGACTTTCCATCAAGCAAAAACTTAACCCTTGATGCAAGAAGTGGGATGAGATCTTCTCTTCTTACTTCAAGCCACGCCATCAATGGATCTTTTCTAATCTCTTCTAAGCTCCACTTAAACAGATCTTGCATATATTATTTATCCAATCCATACGCTTCATGAAGTACTCTTACTGCTAGTTCGCCATATTTTGCACTCACAATGACTGAGATTTTAATCTCGCTTGTAGAGATCATTTGGATATTTATGCCACTGTTTGCCAAAGTCTTAAACGCTTTAGCAGCTACGCCACTGTGGGATTTCATCCCAACTCCAACCACCGAAACCTTAACTATATCATTATCGTGAGTGATTGTTAAGTTTGCGTCATATTTCTTAACAGCTTCAAGGGCTTGGTGAATTTCATTTTGTGGGACTGTAAAGCCTAAATTTGTAGTGCCATCAGCTCCTACATTTTGGATTATCATATCTACATTTATCTCTTTTTTTGCCAAAATTTCAAATATATCAGCTGCAACGCCAGGCTCATCTTTTACCCCTCTAATCGTAACTCTAGCTTGATTTTTATCAAGTGCGATGCCACTAATTATTACGCCTTCCATTTTATGTTCTCCTGTAATTAAAGTTCCTTCGTGATCGTTAAAACTGCTTCTTGTGACTAAATTTACGCTTAATTTTTTGGCTAGCTCAACTGAGCGGTTTTGAAGCACTTTTGCCCCCAAACTAGCTAGTTCTAACATCTCATCATAGCTTATCGCATCAAGCTTTTTAGCCTTTGGTTCGATGCGTGGGTCTGTGGTATAAACTCCATCCACATCGGTATAAATCTCACACAGATCAGCCCCTAATGCTCCAGCCAAAGCAACCGCACTAAGGTCGCTTCCACCGCGTCCTAAAGTCGTAATATCGCCACTTGGGTCAATCCCTTGAAAGCCAGCTACCACAACTATCTTGCTCTCTTTGAGAGCATTTTTGATATTTGTAGTATCGATTTGCTCGATTTTGGCTTTAGAGTGAAATCCATCAGTATACATTCCAGCCTGTCTTCCACTAAATGCAACCGCTTCATATCCTAACGCACCAAGAGCAATTGCTAAAAGTGAACTAGTCACTCTCTCGCCTGAACTTAAAAGCATATCATATTCTCTAAGCTGTGGATCTTCGCTGAAAAAATTTGCATACTCTATGAGTTTATTTGTAACTCCACTCATCGCAGAAACTACCACCACAAGCTCATTTCCATCATCTTTTGCCTTTGCAACTCTTTTTGCAACTTCGGCAATTCTTTCTAGGGTGCCAACACTTGTGCCACCGTATTTTTGAACGATCAACATTATATAAAACCTTTTTCTTTAAAATACTTCAAAACTGTAGCATAAATGCCCTTTTTGAAGTGATTGGTATGCTGTAAAACATTTTTAACATCTACAAATTTATATCCATCAAATTCCGCATCTTTTGAGAAAAGATTGATTTTTGCCTTGTTTTTAAGACGCACCAAAAAATACTTTTGAGTCTGTCCGTCAAATTTATATATCTTAGCTGAGCTTGGAAAATCATAACTAAGCCAACTAGGATACTCACAGAGCACCTCAATATCATTAGTGCCAATCTCCTCTTTAAGCTCTCTAAAAAGTGCCTGCCTTGGGGTTTCGCCCTTGTCTATGCCACCTTGGGGAAACTGCCATGCATCTTTTATATCATTTCTTCGTCCCAAAAAAACTTCGCAATTAAACGGATAAGATGAAGATAAAATTACAGCTGCAACATTTGGTCTGTATTTTTTTGTTTTCTCCATATCTTCTAAACCTTATAAATTTTTAGCAGATTTTATCCAAAATTTGTTTAAAATATTATTTTATAAAATTTACAAAGAGAGATAATGGATCACATTTATATTCATATACCATTTTGCAATTCAAAATGCCCATATTGTGCTTTTGGCTCTTTAGTGGGGAAAAATGCGCTTTTTGACAAATATTTTAAAGCTTTAAAGCTTGAGATAAAGCAGGCTAAATTTGATGAAATTTCTACTATATTTATAGGCGGTGGAACGCCTAGCGTGGTTGATAGCCGTTTTTATGCTGAAATTTTTGAGATTTTAAGTGAGAGTTTGGCTAGAAATGCCGAAATCTCAACCGAGGCAAATCCTGAAAGCGTGAGTGAGAGCTGGCTAAGAGATATGAAAAGTCTTGGAATTAACCGCATTAGTTTTGGAACTCAAAGTTTTGATGATAAAAAGCTTAAATTTCTTGGACGAATTCACAGCAGAGATGATATCTTTAAAAGCGTGGAAATGGCTAAAAAGGCTGGGTTTGAAAACATTAACGCAGATTTTATCTATGCGACTAAATTTGATGATGAGAAGTTTTTGAAGCGTGAAATAAAAGCTCTTCTTAGCCTAAATACCACTCACATTAGTGCCTATAGCCTAACTTTAGAGGAAAATACGCCGTTTTTTGGAAAAACTAATTTTTGCAATGATGATGAGAATTTGGCAAAATTTGTTATAAATGAGCTAGAAAATGGCGGTTTTAAGCAGTATGAGATATCAAATTTTGGTGAAATTTGTAAGCATAATTTTAGCTACTGGAATGGTGAAAAATACTATGGCTTTGGTGCGTGGGCGGTTGGTTTTGATGGTAAAAAACGGATCTATTCGCCTAAAAATTTAGATGAATATATTTTAAATCCACTGCAAAAAACATATGAAAATTTAAGTGATGATGATTTAAGGCTTGAAAAGATTTTTTTGGGAAGTAGATCAGTTATTGGAATAGATGAGATGATTTTAAGCCCTAAAATGCGAGAGAGGGCTGAGATTTTATGCGAAAATGGACTACTAAAAAAGCAAAAAAAACGCTATTTTTCGTGCGATTTTTTGCTCGCAGATGAGATTGCACTATTTATTTCAAGCTAGTATTAAAGCTTTTTGTGTAAAATAGCAAGATTAATTTAAATTTTAGGACAGAATATGTTTGGGATAAGTTTTCCTGAGATGACAATCATTCTAATTGTCGCTGTCATCGCACTTGGACCTGATAAACTTCCAAAAGCGATGTATGAAATAGCCAAAATTTTCAAAATTTTGAAAAAAACCGTAAATGACGCAAAAAGTGGCTTCGAGCAAGAGCTCAAAATCGCAGAGCTCAAAGAAGATGCCAAAAAATACAAAGAGAGTTTTACAAAAACTTCAAATGATATCAGAAAAAAACTCACATTTGAAGAGCTTGATGAGATCAAAAATAACCTAAATAGTGCCAAAGATAAGCTAAATAACACCACCAAAACCATTAATGACGCTCTAAATGCACCACTTCAAAGCGTGCAAGATAGCCTTAAAAACACTAGCTCTAGCGGCGATAAAGTTTCCAAAAATATGGATAAAACCGCTGAAACTTCTCAACCAGATACCAAAAAATTAGATAATACCTCTAGTTCGCAAGATAGTAGCGAAAATTCTCTAGCCAAGGATAACCAAAATGTTTGAAGAATTAAGACCGCATTTAGTTGAGCTTAGAAAAAGGCTTGTGATTTGCGTTTTGGCTGTGTTGGTTTGTTTTGTAGCGGCTTTTAACTTTTGGGAAATCATTTTAGAGTTTATCACTCGCCCCCTAACTAGTGTGCTTCCAAAAGGAAGTGAGATAATCTTTACGGGCGTGGCTGAGGCGTTTTTTACCTCTATGAAAGTTTCGTTTTTCGCAAGCCTTTTGGTGACCTTGCCTATTATTTTTTATCAAATTTGGGCTTTTGTGGCACCAGGTCTTTATGATAATGAGAAAAAATATGTCATTCCATTTGTGCTAAGTGCAACGGTGATGTTTTTTGTAGGGGCGGCATTTTGCTATTTTATTGTGGTGCCAATTGCGTATAAATTCCTTATAAGTTTTGGCGACCAACTCTTTACTGCAATGCCAAAAATCAACGAATATGTAGGATTTTTTATGAAATTTATGCTTGCGTTTGGAATAAGCTTTGAACTGCCTGTAGTGACATTTTTCCTAGCAAAATTAGGACTTGTTACCAACAAAAGCTTAAGTGAGTTTTTTAGATACGCAATTGTGATAATTTTTATATTTGCAGCCGTGATGACGCCCCCTGATATACTTAGCCAACTACTGCTAGCTGGACCTTTGGTGGTGCTTTACGCACTTTCGATTTTTATAGCAAAATTAGTTAATCCTTATAAAGATATTGATGAGCCTGACGAAAACAAAGAAGAAAAAGATGAATGATATAAATGCACTTTCAAGCTATGATTATGATCTGCCTAGTGAGCTGATTGCCACTGCTCCAACAATGCCAAAAGAAGAGGCGAGAATGCTTGTTTATGATAGGCAAAAAGACACTATTTCCCACCTTAAATTTGGTGATTTAGCGAGAATTTTGCCACCTTGTGACATAATATTTAATGACACAAAAGTTATAAAAGCTAGAATTTACGGCCACAAAGAGAGTGGCGGGGGTGTAGAACTTCTCTTAAACGCACCGCTAAAAAATGGTAAATTTAGCGTATTTATCAAAGGGCGAGTAAAAGTTGGGGCAAATTTAAGCTTTGATGATGGGCTAAATGCTAAGGTTTTAGAGCTTTTGGATGATGGAAGTAGAGTGGTTAGTTTTAGTAAAAATAGCAAGACTATGGATGAATGCAACCTGTTTGATGAACTAGAAAAAATCGGACATATCCCACTTCCACCATATATCAAAAGAGCTGATTCTAAAGATGATGAGAACTGGTATCAAAGTGTATTTGCCACGCACCCTGGTGCGGTTGCCGCTCCGACTGCATCATTACATTTTAGTGATGAAATGCTTGCAAATTTAGCTAAAACACACAATTTTCACTATCTTACGCTTCATATTGGAGCTGGAACTTTTAAAGGCGTGGAAGATGAGGATATCAATAAACACAAAATGCACTTTGAACGCTACTTTATACCGCAAAATACTTGTGATATTATCGGTAGCAAAGTCCCAATTTTAGGCGTTGGAACGACTGTAACTAGAAGTGTTGAATACTATGCAAGAACCAAAAAAAGTGGTGGTGAGTGTGACCTATTTTTAAACCCAAATAATAGACCGATTAGGCAAAATTATCTACTTACCAATTTTCACCTGCCCAAATCAACCCTAATAATGCTAGTTAGCTCATTTATCGGACTTGAAAAAACGATGGAAATCTATAAAATTGCTGTCGA
>JALFKC010000062.1 GCA_022775765.1 Campylobacter sp.
TATTTCGCAAAATATAAAATTAGATGAGTTTATATTCTTAAATTCAAAAATGGTATAAAAGCTAAATGATGAGTGTGTTATCAAACAAGCTTTTATAACTTATATAGCAGATAAATTTTATATTTCTATTTCTTATGAAAATCAAAAAGACGAACTAAAACAAAATAGAAATTCTAGCTATTTTCAAACATAATAAATCAGATTTTACAAACGGCTAAGGGTATGAAGTATATATCTTTTAACTCTCTAGCTAATCTCAATTAAATCAACTTTTTGATAATTTGCGTAACTTAAATTTCAGTCTCTCATACTCTTTTTTAAATTCTTTATTTTTCATCATTATATTTTTCGCGTCTTTTAATGTTTTCACTTATATCTTTATGCGATATATATTATAATATAAATTTATAATTTTTCTTAAAATTTACACTGAATTTTTGATTTATTACATAAAAATTATAAACTAAGTAAAATAATCTTTTTTGGTAAAATTTGTCTATAAATTTATAGTGTTAAATTTTTTATAGCATCTAAAAGCTCTAAATTTAGGGCTTAGATTGCAGATATTTAATTGATATTATCATAAATAAATTGATATATTTTAAAGTTTTTTAATATAAAATAATAATTTTAAATTAATATTTGCATTTAATAAAATTCTATGATAAAATCTAAGGATATCAAAATTCTAAAAAGGAAAATTATGCAAGAAAATAGACGAGATTTTCTAAAGTGGAGTGCAGTAGCTAGTGCATTTATCACCTCAAGTGTAGCTGCAAATGAGATTAATCCACTAAAAAGTAGTGATGAAGAGCAGATTTTCATTGGTGCCTGTCCTGTGAATTGCGGTAGCAAATGTATGTTAAAAGCTCATGTTAAAAATGGGGTTATAACTCATATCACAAGTGATGATGAAGGGGATGATAGATATGAGAGTCGCCAGATAAGGGCGTGTGTTAGGGGGCGTTCTACAAGATATCGCTACTACAACCCAAATCGCCTTTTATACCCGCTAAAAAGAGTTGGCAAAAGAGGGGAAGGGAAATTTAAAAGAATTTCGTGGGATGAAGCCTTAGATGAAATTGCTTCAAAAATGATAGAAATTAAAGAAAAATATGGTAATGAAGCCTTTCACATATTATATCACACAGGAACTATCGGCTCAACTATGGCTGGGTGGCTTGATGGCAGCTACCACAGACTTCTTAGTCTTTTTGGTGGATATTTAAACTACCACAACAGCTACTCAACTGCCCAAATAGCAAATGGACTTACTTATTTTTATGGTAAAAATGATGGCTCAGACATTGAAAACATCGCCCACGCAAAATTAGCTGTGCTTTTTGGATCAAATCATGTAGAAACTAGAATGGGCGGGGCATCCATTGGATACTCTATGCAAGAAATGATAAGAAAAAATCACACTAAAGTTATTCACATAGACCCACGATATCCTGATAGCATGATAGGCAATTGCGACGAGTGGATACCAATAGCCCCAGGAACAGATGCGGCTTTAGTTGCTGGTATAGCTTATACTATGATAAAAGAAAATTTATATGATAAAGAATTTTTGGATAAATTTTGCATTGGATTTAGTGCTGAAACTCTGCCAAAATATGCCCCTACTAATGCCTCATATATGGACTATATCTTAGGAAATGGCGAAGATAAAACGCCAAAAACACCTAAATGGGCTGAGAGCATTACTAAAATTCCTGCTGAAAGGATAATCAAACTTGCTAGAGAGATTGCATCAGCTAAGCCATGTTTTATAGAACAGGGCTGGGGAGTTCAGCGCCACCAAAATGGCGAACAAAGTAGCCGTGCCATCGCAACACTAGCTTGTATGAGTGGAAATGTGGGAATTTTAGGTGGAAATAGTGGTAGTAGAGCTGGAAGTAGTTGGAATTTTGATACAACGCCTATGCCTTGCAAAAACCCAGTAAAAACCTCAATACCATGTTTTTTATGGTATGAGGCAATAAGAAGTGGTGAAAAGATGAATGCCTTAGAACACGGTGTAAGAAATGCAGATCATTTAAAAGCACCTTTGAAAGTGCTATTTAATCTCGGTGGAAATTGCCTAACAAATCAACACGCAGATATTAAATCAACAGCTGAAATTTTAGAAGATGAGAATCTTTGTGAGCTGATAGTTGATGTAAATATCACTAAAACCCACTCAAACTCATACGCTGATATCATCTTGCCTAGTGCTTTAGCGTTTGAATATAGCGATATCGTAAGAGTTACTATGGGAGATTGCAGCACTAGACCTTATGCAATATTTGCCCAAAAAGCCATAGAGCCACTTGGTAAAACAAAGACGCCATATGAAATTTGCTCTTTACTTGCTAAAAAATTAGGTGGTGATGAGTTTAAAACAAAATTTACAGAAAACAAAAGTTGGGATGAGTGGCTTGAGTATTTATGGAATGATACTGTTAGTAAATATAACTTTTTGCCATCGTTTTCAGAGATAAAAAAGAGCGGTTTTTGGAAAATTGATAAACCTTTAGAACCAAAAGTTGCTTTTAAGGAATTCATCTCTGACCCCGAAAGCAATCCTTTAAACACTCCAACAGGTAAGATAGAGATATTTTCAACTAAACTTTATGAGATGAGTAAAACATGGAAGCTTTTACCAGGTCAGCAGATTAATCCACTTCCTGTTTTTGAAGACGCTTTGATGGGACCTAGAGATCCACTTAGAGAGAAATATCCACTTCAGTTTTATGGATATCACTACAAGGGTAGAACTCACTCAAGCTTTTGGGATAGTCCAGCAATTAGAGAGATAAACCCTCAAGAGATTTTAATCAATACCATAGACGCAAAAGCTAGAGATATCAAAACAGGCGATAAAGTTTTAGTTCAAAATCATATAGGAAAGATTAGCGGAATAGCTAAAGTCACTACTAGAGTGATACCAGGGACTGCTCTAACTTATCAAGGCGGATGGGCGAAATTTGACAAAAACGGCGTTGATACAGGGGCTTGTATAAACACCCTTACTTCAAATCAACCAACGGCGATCGCCAAAGGAAACGGCGTTCACTCAGTGCTTGTTGAGATAAGTAAAATTTAAAAGGCTAAAAGATGAAAAAACTACAAAAAGATGAACAATTTGGATTTATGATAGACCAAAGTAGATGTGTAGGCTGTAGAACTTGTCAAATGGCGTGCAAAGACTACAAAGATAGCCCAATAGGAGTAAACTTTAGACGAGTTTATGAATATGAAGGGGGTGAGTTCAATATGGATAATAATGGCGTTGTAAGATCAAATAGTGTATTTGCTTACTACGCTTCAATTAGCTGTAATCACTGCTCTGATCCAGCGTGTGCTAAAGCGTGTCCAACAGGAGCGATGATGAAAACAAGATATGGCATTGTGATGGTAAATGAAAAAGACTGTGTAGGCTGTAAGGTCTGTGCGATGGCATGTCCTTATGGGGCACCTCAGTTTAACTCACTAACTGGTCATATGAATAAGTGTGATGGCTGTATCGATAGGCTTGACGCGGGCAAATCCCCAATATGCGTGGAGTCTTGTCCGTTTAGGGCTATGGATTTTGGAAATATAGCTGATTTAAGAGATAAATATGGCGAACTAGCAAGCGTAGCACCACTGGTAAATGAAAGTGCTACCTTGCCAAATTTAACCATAGTGCCTGAAAAACATAGTAAAAAAAGTGGTGATAAGAGCGGGGCTATGCACCTACCACAGAGATTTCAAGGAGTAAGAGATGATATTGTTTGAGATGATAGGGCATGAGCTTCCACTCGTGCTTTTTACAGTGCTAATGCAAGCTGCGGTGGGACTACTTTTTGTCTATACCCCAGCATTTGCTAAAGGATATAAAAGCGACTCTCAGCTTAAGAATTTTGGGCTTTTTTCAGTAATCGCTCTAGGTGTAGCTATACTTCCATCGGTGTTTCACCTAGGTGATATCACTCACGCTCTAAACTTTGCTAAACGCCTTGGGGTATTTGAGATAGATGGCGTGTGGCATATAGGCTGGATGAATAATGAGGTAGCTTTTGCAGGACTTGCTATGCTTTTTGCCTTGCTTTTGTATATCAAAAACTCTAAGATTTTTTTGTATTTAGCTTTGGCGTGTGGAATCTTATGTATATTTTTTATGGCTGGGGCGTATGGAAGTATGCAAAGGACTGTGACAACTTGGAGATTTGATATAACATTAGTCTATTTTTTCTCATCAATGCTGTTTTTAGGTGGGCTTATGTATCACGCATTTTTTGCAGTTAGTGAGCACGAAGAGAAGATGGCGTTTTTGGTGGGGCTTTTTGGAGCTGGAGTTTTGATGACTGCGGTGGTGCTTCAAACTCTTCACCTAGGCAACGCTGAAGTCGCTGGTGTGATAAATCCATTTGACCTGCTTGGCGGCAAATATGGGCTTTATATCTTAGTTGGGGCTGGACTGATAGGGGCTAGTATGATACTTTGGTATGCAAATAACTATCTTCTTCAAAGCTCTAAATTTGTGGCTTTTGCTGCATTTGTCATCGCATTGGTTGGAGTAGGACTGACAAGGGCTATATTTTATGGACTTATTAATACTCATATAATGCATTAAGTTAGCCAGCGGATTTAATATGCTAAATTTGGGTGAGTTTATATGGCTCATCCAAAATCAATCCGCCAAATTGGCGTGTTAGTTTAAAAGTGAGTTGGTAAATTTAGATGAAATTTAGTATTTTAATTCGCTAAATTTGGTGAGTTTAAGCGAGTAAATAAAAATTTACTAATCTTGCAATTTACAATAACCTAAATAATTTGAATTATTAAATTTAACACTTGCTTAATTAGCAAAGTGAAATTTTAGAGTAAATTTTAGGCATTTTGCAATTTTGTCAAGGCAAATTCATCACTTTACTTAATGCTCTAATTTTTAAATTTACAACTCTACTTGCTAACCGTGGGCTAAAATCCCCACTCGCCATCAATCATCACAATTGTAGTTCTGCCTATATCATCGCTTGTTATTAGGCTGTATTTTCTAGCGATAGTTTTTGGGGTAAATTCTCTTTGCTTGCCAAATTTATCGGCTTTTTCTTTGAGTCTTTGGATGTTTTTGGGGATTGCGATATTTTTTATCCGCTCAAGTCCAGCTTCAACGCTATCAACTATCTTATTTGTTCCACAAAATATATAGACCTTTTTGGGGCCAAAAATTTGTGCTGCTACTCTATTGCCGCTGCCATCGACATTGATTAGGCTACCATCTTTGGTGATAGCATTTACGCCTGTGATATAGATATCGCTAATTAATCCCATTCGCCTAAGGTGCGTATTTTCATCCATAGTTATACCATTTTTATATTGATTGTAGATAGTTAAACCATCCAAACTCTCTATATAGTCCAAAAGTCCTATTTGAGCCACTGTTGTAGATCCGCCTAATCCCACGCTTAGATCGCCAACGTTTGTAAGTATCTCTTTAGCGTAATTTAATGCCTCATCGCCACTTTTTACTCTTACAACTTCAAAACCATTGTTTTCTAAATTTTGCTTACAAATTTCTATCATTACTGCTCCTTTATTAAATTCTACTATAAATTTTAAAATTATAAATTTATATGAAATTTTAGCTTTATTTTTAGTAATCTAAATTTATAAGTTTTTATTTTATATAAAGTATTGATAGTATAAAATGCCAAATTTAAAGGAGAAAAAAATGAAAAAAATATTAATTAATTATCTTACTATCTCTTATCTCGTTTAGTTTTGCTGATAGAGTAGTAACTGACCAGCTTGGAAGAGAGGTTAAGATCCCTGATGAAGTTGATAGAATTTTCATTTTAACGCCAATCCCTAAAGCTAATTAACGAACTTGATGGCTTTGACAAGGTTGTAGGAGTGCTTGATAGCTGGGACAAACAGCTTGACAAAGATTATGAAAGGTTTGCTAAAGGTATAGAAAACCTGCCTAAATCAGGTGATTTAAGCAGCGTAAATTATGAGACTGTTTTAGCTCTAAAGCCAGATCTAGTTATAGTGACAAACTATATGCCAAAATAGCATATTGATAAGCTTACTACTCTTAATATTCCTGTGATTGGCATAGCGTTTTTTAGATATCAAGATGGCAAGTTTGGGGATTATGATGTGAGTTTAGAAAGTGGCAAAAAAGCGTATGATGAGGGCTTTTATGACGCAGTTAGATTGATAGCTGATATCATTGACAAAAAAGAAAATGGCGATAAACTTATAAGCTTTGTCAAAAACTCACAAGATGAACTCAAAGAATACACTGCCAAAATCAGCGGCGAAAAAAAAGAGAATTTATATGGCAAATCCAAACTACCAAACCTATGGAAGTGGGAAATATCTCAATATTTTATTTGATAGAGCTGGTGCTATCAATGTCGCTCAGGATGATTTTAAGGGCTATCAAACCGTCTCACCTGAGAAAATTCTCACCTACAATCCTGATATAATCTTAGTTCAAGATAGATACTCTTTTGTTTATGATGAGCTTAAAAATGATACTAAACTTAGCTCGCTTAAAGCTATTCAAAATGATGAAATTTATCTGCTACCAGAGTATGTCAAAACTTGGGGCTATCTAACGGCTGAAGCGATGGGGCTTGGTGAGTTTTATATAGGTAAAAAAACTCTACCCTGAAATTTTTGAAAGTTATGATTTGGATAAAAAAAAGTTAAAGAATTTTATAAAGAATTCTATAGGTTTGAATACGACGGCAAATAGTGAAGTTATTTTATCGCTAAGTTTTACTGCGTTTTTGGTGCTCTTTTCTTTGTGGTTAGGGCATTATAAAATAGATCTGTTTTTGATGGATGAAACCGCCAAAAATATAATAGTTTTGAATATACGAATCCCACGCATAATCTTATCTAGTTTAAGTGGTGGAATTTTGGGGGTTGGTGGATTAATTCTTCAAGTTATATTCAAAAATCCCCTAGTTGATTCCAAAATGATAGGCGTTAGCACCTCTGTGGCTTTGGCGGGTGTTTGGCACTTATTTTGGGACTTGGTGGAATTTACATAGTGGGATTTGCCTTTGTATTTGGGATGTTAGCGATTTTTTTGCTCTATAGTATTGCTAAATACATACATTATAGCAGTATATTTACTCTCATACTTTCAGGGATAATCATAAATGGCTTTTTTGGGGCACTGATTAGCTTAGTTCAGTTTATCAGCGATTCTAAGGAAGTGCTTTCAAAGATTGTATTTTGGCTACTTGGTGGCTTTGTGAGTGCTGATATGGCTAGAGTAAAGTTGCTATTTAACTTTTGTGTGCCGATTTTAGCGATACTTTTTGTGTTTAGATACCGAATTGATATGCTAAGCTTAGATGATGAATATCTCAAATTTAGCGGCATAAATCCAGCATTTTGGCGACTTATAGCTATAATTTGCATTACTTTGATGGCGGCAACGCAAGTTAGCGTTAGTGGCAATATCGGCTGGATTGGGCTAATTGTGCCTCATATCACTAGGACTTTAATTGGCATAAGCGTTAGGGATAATATATTTTTTAGCTTTATATTTGGTGCAATTTTTATGCTAGCGATTGACGATATCGCAAGGAGTTTAACAAACGCTGAAATCCCACTTAGAATACTTAGTACATTTGTAGGAGCACCTATTTTTGTCTATCTACTAAGAGAAGGCCAGTATATAAAAGCTATAAATTTATTATACGCTTTTGGCTCTCACTGTTGCTTTAAAGAGCTAAATTTTGAGATAAAAAATGGCGAAAATTTAGCTATTTTAGGGCTTAATGGCACTGGCAAAAGCACACTTTTAAAAGTGCTAATGGAATTTATAAGGATTTTAGTGGTGAAATTAAGATAAACTCAAGCTTTTCTTATCTTCCACAAAGCTCATTTCTAGCTTTTTCTTGCACTGTTTTTGAGACTGTTTTGATGGGAAATGATCTGAGATTTTATCAATTTCCATCTAAACTTCACAAAACTAAAGCCATAAATTTGCTTGAAATTTTTGGAATTAGCCATCTTAAAGATTTTAAATTCAACGACCTTTCAGGCGGACAAAAACAGCTTGTTTTATTTGCAAGAGACTTATGAAAGAGAGTGAAATTTTGTTTTTGGACGAGCCAACAAGTGGCCTTGATCTTAAAAACCAAAATGAGATTTTAAGATTATAAACTCGCTTGATAAAAGTGTAGTTTTTAGCACTCATAGTCTCAATCACGCTCTATTTTGTGCTCAAAAAGTCCTTATTTTGTATAAGGATTTGAGTTATAATTTTGGAAGTTATGATGAAAATTTAAATAAAGAGAACTTGCAAAAACTATATGATATCACTATAAAATCAGTTAAGCTTCAAAATCAAACTCAGTTTTTGGCGTTATTTGGTTAAATTCAAACTAGTAGATTTGGTATTAATTAGCCTAAATTTAGGCTAATTTTTGGCGTTATTTAGTAAATCTTGCAAATTTATACTCTTTAGTTTATCAGCGAAGTTTTTATCAATCTTAGCGTAATGCTGCTTAAAATTCTCTCTATTTTGCTAGCTAGCGGGCAAAGATCCGGTAAATTTGAGTAAATTTTAAATAAATTTGGCTCATCCAAAGCTACAAAAATGTCATACAAACTTATCTTGCTAGGCGATTTTGCAAGGCTCATCCCACCAACGCCAGGCGTTGTATTTATAAAGCCACACTCTTTTAAAATGCCGACAAATCGCCTAACTTGTGCGGGATTTACTCCCACATTTTTTGCTATCAGACTGCTTGTTGCTTTGTCATTTTTAAAAAAATCTATAGCAAGAAGTATGTGAATGGCGACTGAGAGTTTGGTATCAGAGGTCATTACGCCTCTACCACGCAAAATCTTTGGTTGATAAACTTAGCATTTTCTATCCCATCAACCATCGCTACTGCGTAATCAGCGTAGCCTATCACAGACTCACCCTTTGAGTTTAACACCACAAAATCACCCCCTACCTTATATTTGCCTGTTTTTGGGCGATCTATCTCAAAAAATAGAGCTGGGCTTAGATAAGTATAGGTCGCGTTTCTTTTGATGAGAACTTCATACGCTTCTAGCATCGCTATGGCTGTTGGCAAGTAAGCTTTAGGGAAGTCTGGGGCGTCCATCACTCTTAAACTTCTAGTCTCGTCAGTAAAAAGGCTTCCAGCCTCACCAACTATCAAAAGCCTAGTTTTGCTTCCATCAAGCAGATCACAAAGATGGTTCGTAGTCTCTAAAAACGCCTTATTTGCTATGCTAGTAAAGTCGCCAAAAGCATTTACCAGCGCGTCAAGCTCGCTCTCAAATCATTCTTGTTTAAATTCAAAATATCTTTATAGATTACTCTAGTTTTGTCATTTTTATACTCTTTATTTCCTACAACCGCTGTTGGGTTATAACCCTAGCCAAAAGCTCATCCAAAATTTTGCTTCCTACCTTGCCTGTGGCTGCCAAAACTGCTACTTTTTTCATTGAATATCCTTTAAAATTAGTTGTAACTACGCGTATTACAACTTAAATTTTTTGTTAAAAATATTCAGTTATTATGATATCAAATTTTAATTAAAAGGAAATTTAAATGAATAAATACCAATATGAAGTTTTTATAAAAGCTCTAAATTTAGATAAATTTGAGGATGAATTTCAAAAAGAAGCTAAATTTATCTCAACCAATCACGACAATATTTTTCGCATTATTGAGCTTTTTAAAAATAGCGATTTGAAAATTAGCGATGATGACAAGGCTTCATTTGCTGTGGGGCTTAAGCTTTTTATAGAGATTATATTCAAAAATAAAAACGAAGCCCTGTTTAAAGAGTTATTTCCTATAGCCAAAAGCACAATGCAAATTATTCACAAAAATTTAGACAAATAGGCCCGTATTTTGGGCTAAATTTGTCAAATTTTCTTTAGAAATTTACTTAGAAGCACGATTTTGACCCCATTTACTCTGCCTTCAATCTGTCCTTCTACGCCATTAAGTGCGATATTTTTAACTGTAGTGCCCCTTTTGGCTGTAAAATTAGCCCCTTTAACCTCAAGGTCTTTGATTATGCTTACACTATCGCCTGAACTTAGCTTGTTGCCGTTACTATCAAAAACTTCGGCGGCGTCACTACTAGGTGGCATTTTGGCTAGAGATTTTAGCTCATCTTCGATGTATAAAATATCAAGTAGCTCTCTTGCAAAACTCTCATCTTTTAGGGCGTTTAAAATTTGATATGAGAGAATTTTTACAGCTGGGATTTCAGACCACATTGAGGTGCTCAAACACTCATATTTACTGGGATTTAACGCGTTAAACTCGCTAACTACACTTCTACATTCAGAGCACAAATTTGCCCCAAAATCTATCTCATCTTTGATAAAATAAACTTCTAAATTCTCATTGTTTCCACAAATTTCACAAGTCTTACCAGATCTATTTTTGATGGCTTCTATCATACTTTTCCTTTATTTTTAATTTATTCAAAATGTTTGTATTTTTTGATGGTTTCAGTATTTACTGGAATATTTAGCATTTTTGAATCCACATAACGCATATCATTTACCGAATACACTGCCCAGGGGTTGAAGTTTTTGATATCATTTACAATTTGCGAAACTTGCGAGCGTTTAATAATAGTAAATAAAATATTAACTTTACCATCATTTCCCATCGCTTCAGTTACAGCCGTGCGGACATTTTTTTCCATCAATTTATCTGCCAACTCATTAGCTTCGGTTTTGGTGGCGACTGTTAGCATAACATATCCTAGTGCTAAACGCTCTTCGATGATGATTCCAAAAAAATTTCCAAGTGCAAATCCAAGTGCATAAGCGATATAGTTTTGCCAATGGTCTAGGTGTTGCATAACCTGAGTAATCGCAAGCAGCCATACTATCACTTCAAAAAAGCCAAGAACTGGGGCGATATATTTTTGCCCTTTTGAAACAAAAATAATCCTAATCGTGCTAATTGTGACATCAATTATCCTAGCACAACAGATCAAAATCGGCATACCAATGCTAGCAAACCACCAACTATTCGTCATTTCTGAGATAAATTCCAAACTCTCTCCTTTAAAATAAACTGATTGTAGCCAAATATAATAAATTTTTAAAGGTTTGTGCTATACTGATTTGAATAAAGGAAAAATATGGATAAATTTGATAGTGAAATTATGGCGTTTGGATTTAGGCTGTATGGTGGAATTTTAGCAGGGTTGATGAGAAATTTATAGATTAAATTCCTGCAAATTCGTCGTTTTATGAGAGTGAGACTTTAAAACCAGCTCTAGATTTACTAGCTGGTGTAGAGTCTGAAAGTAGTGATGAAATTTTGGCTGATTTTACTAGGCTTTTTATAAGTGATGAGTATTTTTTAAAAGCCCACCATACGCTTCGTATTATATTAATGGTGAAATTTACTCATCAAATTCACTTAAAATTTCTGAAATTTATGCTAAAATTTAACTTCATTCCGCCAAGCAAAGCCCCGAGTGATAGCGTGGTAAATGAGCTAAATTTTTTAGTGTATCTGTTTGAAAACAATCAAAAAGGTGAAGCTTTTGAGTTTATAGAAAACGAGCTTGAGAGAATTTATCAGTAATATCAAAAATTACGCCAAGTGCAATTATTTTAAAGCTTTTGCATATCTTTTTGAGAATTTTTTGCAAAATTTAAAACGCTAAATTTGCTCTTTTTTTGGCGTCCCAAAGAGCCTAGTTAGCTCTTTTATCACTACTTCTTCATCGCTTACAACCGAGATATTTTGCCTTATATCGCTTAGCACCTGATTGGTATCTAGCTTATTTTGAGATCTGTTTTGCGACATTTTTGAGATATCATCAAGTACGCTATCAATTACGCTAGTTGGCGAGATTTCATCGCTTGAGGATGGTTGATTTTGAGCTAACTCTGGTGAAATTTCTGGTGTAATTTTAGGACTTTGATTTTCATCTACGCTATCTTCGTTTTGAACGATTGAAATTTTGGTAGTTTTATTATATGTTTTTCTTAGCACCGCCATAATAGCTTTTGAAGCGTCTCTTAGAGTATCTTTCGAGCTTCCTTTTGCCTTTGAGATAAGATAGAGTTTGTTATCTCTAAACTCTACAAACTCAACATTTTTCATAAAAATTTCGCCAACTTCGTAGCTTCTATCATATAAATTTGCTACAAATTTATCATAGTTTGATCTATCAATATCAGCGATTTTTACTTCTTGCTCTTTTGTTTGGTTTGGTAAAGCTTCTAAATTATTTGAGATATTTTTAGAAGTCTCTAGTGGATTTAGCTTGGTTTGTGAGTTTTGTGGCAAATTTTGGATATTTTGCTCGGTAGAGTTTTGCTCGATTAACTCATCAATTGATTTTAAATTTACCGCCTCTATCATCAAAAAAAGTAGCATTGAAAGCACAAAACCGCCGTCTGGATTAGACAAAAGCAGTATTTTAGCCTCACTTAATATTCTAAAAAACCGCTCATACATAAGCAAGCTTATCCTAGCGTCTTTTTTCAAAAACAGCTCTTTTAGGTAGATAATCAGCTCGTCTATCACCGCTTCAGTATCGTAAATCTCAAGCTCTTTGATGAGGTCTAGGGCTGCGGTTTTATCCTGCCTTAGCACCACTTCAAATATCTCATCAATCTTAGCTGGATCAAGTAGTCCTAACATATCTGAAACCGCACTTTTTGTAATATTAGAGTTTGAAAAGATAATGGCTTGATCAAGTAAAGTTAAGGTATCTCTAAGCGAGCCACTTCCACTTCTTGCTAAAATCTCAAGGGCTTCTTTTTCATAATCCACGCTCTCATTTTGCAAAATAAACTCAAGATGAGAGATGATCGCAGATTTTGCTATAGGGCGAAAACGGTAGTGTTGGGTCCTTGAGAGCACGGTAGCTGGAAGCTTTAATGGATCAGTTGTCGCAAGGATAAATTTAGCATAACTTGGTGGCTCTTCAAGGGTTTTCAAAAACGCATTAAACGCCTCACGCGTTAGCATATGCACCTCATCAACGATATAAATTTTATATCTTGCCATACTTGGGGCGTATTTGATATTTTCGATTAACTCTCTGATATCATCTATCTTTCTGTGGCTTGCAGCGTCGATTTCGATGATATCCATATGCCTACCTTCACTTGCCATCTTGCAGTTTTCACACTCACCGCAAGGTGTAGAGGTCGGCCCCTTATCGCATAGCAAAGATTTTGCAAGTATCCTAGCACTGCTTGTTTTACCACTTCCCCTAAGCCCCGAAAAAAGATATGCATGCACTAGCCTACCACTATCAAGAGCGTTTGAAAGGCTCTTGGCCACACTTTCTTGGCCTACAAGTTCGCTAAAAGTTTTTGGTCTATATTTGATCGCTAAAGGCTTCATTAGTTAGCTTCATATGTGATTTTAACACTAGAACTCACGCTTATCATACCATATAGTGAATTTTCACTATAGGAATTTTTAAGCATTATAGGGCTTGGGTTGTAAGAGTTTGGAATCTCTTCAATGCTTTTAACGCCACTAATTTTTAAATCAAGCGATTTAGCGATAGAATTTGCCTTTTGATGGGCTATGTCTATGGCGTCTTTTAGGGTTAGGTTTATATTTTCTTGGTGTTTTGAGCTTTCATAGCTTATCTCGGCGTTGTTTATGCCTAGTGTTAGAATTTCACTTAAAATTTCGCCACTATTTTCAAGCCCTTTTAGATAAATTCTCACGCCCTTTGTCGCTTCATAAATTTTACCTGTGATTTCGCCATCTTTAGAGTATCTGTCTCTAGCGTAAATATAGACATTGTCTATTTGAATTTGCTTGGTTGAAATCTCTTTTTGCTTAAGGATATTTTTAAGTTTTTTAGCCATTTCGTCATTTTTATTTTTAGCGTCTTGCAAATCACTTCCATCTGTGAAAATTTGAAGTCTAACAACCGCACTATCTGGGATGATTTTTAAATTTGACTCACCATAAACTACAATCTCGCTGGCAAAAATCGCACTTACGCTAAAAAACATAATAAGTAAAACTCTTCTCACAACAAGCTCCTTTTTAAAATTTACTCATTCATAACTGCCAAAAGCTCTTCATTATTTTTGGTTTTTAAGATTTTAGAATACAAAAATTTAAGTGCTTCAATCTCATCCATCGAAGCAATTGCTGATCTAATCGCCCAAATTTTTTGAAGATCAGATGGGTCTTGAAGTAGCTCTTCTTTTCTTGTGCCTGATTTTATGATATTGATAGCTGGATAAATCCTTCTATCTGAGATATTTCTATCAAGGATAATTTCGCTGTTTCCAGTGCCTTTAAACTCTTCAAATATCACATCATCCATCCTAGATCCTGTATCTATAAGGGCGGTTGCGATGATGGTTAAGCTCCCACCATTTTCGATATTTCTAGCTGCACCAAAAAATCTCTTTGGCTTATGAAGTGCGTTTGCATCCACGCCACCTGTTAAAACCTTGCCACTACTTGGGGTAACTGTGTTATAAGCTCTTGCAAGCCTTGTGATGCTATCAAGCAAAATTATCACATCTTTGCCCATTTCGACCATTCTTTTAGCTTTTTCTATCACAAGCTCAGCAACTCTTACATGGTTTTGAGCTGGCAAATCAAAGGTTGAGCTAAACACCTCACCTTTTACGCAGCGTTGCATATCGGTAACCTCTTCTGGTCTTTCATCTACCAAAAGCACCATAAGCTCGGTTTCTGGGTGATTTCTAGCTATGGCTTGAGCGAGTTCTTTCATAAGTTCGGTTTTACCACTTCTTGGTGGAGCGACGATAAGCCCTCTTTGACCCTTGCCTATTGGGGTAAAAAGATCTAGCACTCTTCCAGTTAGCTTCATTGGGTCATATTCGAGTTTAAATTTTTCAGTTGGGAAAAGTGGGGTGAGATTGTCAAAAAGTGGTCTTTCTTTGACCTCTTGGATGGATTTGTAATTGATTGCTTCTATTTTTAGAAGTGCATAGTATTTTTCTTGATCTTTTGGCTCTCTAACTTGACCTGTGACGATATCACCAACGCGAAGTGAGAATTTGCGAATCTGACTAAGGCTAACATATGCGTCATTTACACTGTCGCTAAAATTTGCGTCAATTCCTCTTAAAAAGCCATATCCACCATCATTTGCCATCTCTAAAATGCCGGTAAATAACACAAATCCGCCTTGAACTGTTTGAGCCTTTAAAATCTCAAAAACAAGCTCTTGTCTTCTAAATTCGCTTGGGGTTTCTATGCCTAATTCTAGTGCGGTTTTGGTAAGCTCTTCAAGCTTCATTGCACGCAACTCTTCGATTTTGAACCCATCAACAGGAGTGTGGGTTTTGGTATGTTGTTTTTTGTTGTTTTCCATTATTCCTCTTTGTTTTTTACATAAAATGTAGAGTTTGTTTAGTGATTTAAAAGTTTAGATTTTGCATTCTATACAAAATTTGCTTTTATGTCAATAAAGCAATTTGTAAGCTTTATCTGTCAATTTGATAATTTATTGCGTCTAATAAAAATTAAAGTAAATTTAAGATATCATCACGCTCACACTTTGAAATTTCACAAAAAGGTATTTATGTTAGAGAGAATTTTTGAAAAACTTCTATGGAGTAGTAGGCTCATTACGATTTTGCCGGTTATTTTTGGGCTAATTGGTGCGATTATCTGTTTTGTAATTGCAAGTTATGATATTTTAAATGTTATGTTTGGTGCGTGGGAGTATTTTTTTAGCGGTGATAAGGGCCTAGATCTGCACTCTGATGCAGTTGGTGTGATAGTTGGTGCGATTGATCTATATTTGATGGCGTTAGTTCTTTTTATATTCAGCTTTGGAATTTATGAGCTTTTTATCTCTGAAGTTGAACCGATGAAAGATTCTCGCCACTCAAAGGTGCTTGAAATCAAAAGTCTAGATCAGCTCAAAGACAAAATCGGCAAGGTCATTGTGATGGTTTTGATAGTGAATTTTTTCCAACGCGTTTTGCACACTAATTTTGAAACCCCACTTGAGATGGCATATCTAGCTCTATCGATACTTGCACTATGTTTGGGGCTTTATTTTTTGCATAAAGGCGAGCATTGATTTAGAAATTTTGGCTATGATGACAAAAACTAAAAAAGGACCGAAATGATTTTTGTTGATGCGTGTTTAAAAAAGCCTACCCCATACACCCCAGTTTGGATGATGAGACAGGCTGGGAGATATCTGCCTGAGTATATGGCGGTTAGAAATAGTGCAGGTGGGTTTTTGAATCTTTGTAGGGATTATAAAAAAGCTAGTGAGGTTACAATTCAGCCGGTGGATATTTTGGGCGTTGATGCAGCGATTTTATTTAGTGATATACTTGTTATTCCCCTTGAAATGGGAATGGACCTTGAGTTTGTCAAAGGTGAAGGGCCAAAATTTGCTAGCCCCATCAAAACAGCCGATGATTTAGACGCTTTAGATATAGAAAAAGCGGTGAAAAATCTTAGATATGTCTATGATACAATCTCTTTAACTAGGCAAAAACTTCCTAATGACAAGGCATTGATTGGCTTTTGTGGGGCACCTTGGACGGTTGCGACTTATATGATTGAGGGTAGCGGGAGCAAAACCTATAGTGTTTGCAAAAAACTTCTCTACACAAATCCTGAGTTTTTACACCAAATTCTAGCCAAAGTCACTGAAGCGACAAAACTCTACCTTGAAAATCAGATCAAAAGTGGCGTAAATGCGGTGCAAATTTTTGATAGCTGGGCGGCTGCACTTGAAAAAGATGTGTTTTTTGAGTTTTCGTGGAGATATATTTTAGAGATTGTAGATTATCTAAAAAGCAAATTTAGTGATATTCCTATCATCGTTTTTCCAAAAGGAATTAGTGGATATTTGGATGATATTGATGGAAATTTTGATGTTTTTGGAGTGGATTGGAGCACACCGCTTGAGATTGCAAGAGACAAACTTTCGCACAAATTTACCCTTCAAGGTAATATGGAACCATGCAGACTTTATGACAAAAATGCGATTAAAAGCTCGGTTGAAAGTATCTTAAAAACTATGAAAGGCAAAAATCATATCTTTAATTTGGGGCATGGAATTTTGCCTGATATTCCTGTAGAAAATGCGAAGTATTTTATCAAGCTTGTGCAAGAGATGAGTGCTAGATAATTTTAAAGTATTCCACAAATTTTAGAGATTAAATTCGTGGAATACTATATGAACAGATCCAAAATGTATCCTAAATGTAATAAATCTTTGGTAAAATATGATAAATTTTTATAAAGATTTCAGATGTTTTTAACAAAGCAAAATATTTTAAAAGAGTGTGAATTTAGGTCGATTTTTATCTCTGATATTCATTTGGGGAGTAAATTTTCACAAAGTGAGAATTTGCTTGAGTTTTTAAAGATTACTTCATCGCAAAATCTATTTTTGGTAGGTGATATTATCGATGGATGGGCGATAAAACGCAAGATGAGTTGGAGACAATCTAGCTCAGATGTTATCCAAAAAATCCTAAGAAAAGCTAGAAAAGGCACAAATGTGTATTATATCGTTGGTAATCACGATGATTTTTTGCGTAAATTTTTGCCACTTTATTTGGGAAATTCAGTCCAAATTTTGGATGATTTTAGCTATGTATCTTTGAAAAATGAGAGATTTTTGGTGACGCACGGAGATTTTTTTGATAGTGTAACGATGACGAAAAGATGGCTTGCGGTTTTGGGAGATAAGGGCTATGACGCACTTTTAAATATTAATAGTGCGTTGAATCTCGCTCGTAGAAAATTTCATATCAAATCTTCATGGTCGCTTTCAAATTTCGTCAAACAAAATGTCAAAAGTTCGGTAAATTTTATCACCGATTTTGAGAGTGTGCTTAGTTCTTATGCTAGAAAAAATGGCTTTGATGGCGTGATTTGCGGACATATTCATAAAGCTGAGTTTAGGCATATTGATGATATAATTTATCTATTATCTAAATTGCGGTGACTGGGTTGAGAGTTGCACTGGGATTGTAGAGACCAAAGATGGGGAGTTTAAGCTTATAAAATGGCAGTAGAGATTTCACTTTGTTTAGCTGGTGGGGCAGCTAGGGGGGCGTTTCACCTTGGGATTTTAGCTAGACTTGATGAGAATAATGTCTGTGTAAAAGCTTTAAGTGGTAGCAGTATCGGGGCGTTTGTGGCGGTTTTATATGCGAGTGGATTTGCCCCAAGAGAGATTTTGGATCTGATAAAATCGCGTGAGTTTAAAAAAGCCTTTGGGTTAAATTTCAAACTTACCAGCATTGCCAAAATCAAGCAAAACTCACCCATCATACAAAATCTCATCAAATTTAAGGATTTAAAAGAGTTGCCAATCCCAACTTTTATCTGTGCACTAGATTTAAAAAGCGGGGTAGAGCACTATTTTAGCAGTGGCGATACTCTTAAAATCACGCTTGGGAGCTGTTCGGTGCTTCCTGTGTTTGAGCCTATAAAATACAGTGAGTTTATGCTTGCAGATGGGGGGTTTGCTAATAATCTTCCTATTTTGCCACTTAAAAATCTGCCTTATCCTATCGTTGCAATCGACCTTCATCCTATCAATGAATTTAACAAAACAGGCTTAATCGCAACCACCAAAAGAGCGTGCATTATTACTATGAATAAACGCTCGCAACTTAGCAAAAATGAGTGTGAAATCTATATAAACAATCCAAAACTTGATAAATTTAGCCTATTTAAATTTAGAGGTTTTGACGAAATGTTTGAGCTAGGTTATGAGAGTGCAAAAGAGATTATTACTCATTTTCAAAAACGCACTTTAGCCTAGTTTGATTGCAAGATACCCATAGTTTGCACACACAAAGCTATTTTATACGAATTATCTTTTGCTACATTTTAGATATAACTAGTAAAGTATAAATTTGGCTCTTTTGCAACAATATCAATTTTGCCAAGAAATCTCAAAGCTGTGATTGCCAAGACAATAATTTTAGTTTTTTAAGAAAGGCTTGTAATTAAACATAAATGTCAAAATTTGTCTAATTATCTACTTCAAAATATTAATTTTATAAGAAAAATTTAGCTAAAATTATACAATCCATTTGCAATTAGGAGCAAAAATGAACTATACCAAAAAAGATCTTTTGGGGCTTAGAGAACTAAGCAAAGATGAAATTTTATGTTTCATACAAAGAGCCAAAACCTACAAAGTCCTCAACAATTCATCCATTAAAAAATCAGACGCACTTCGTGGCAAAACTGTTATCAACGCATTTTTTGAGAACTCAACTCGCACGAGAGTGAGTTTTGAAACTGCTGCCAAACGCTTAGGGGCTGACGCGATAAATTTCACCGCCAGTTCAAGTAGCGTTAGCAAGGGCGAAACTCTCATCGATACCATTCACAATATGGCAGCGATGAAAACAGATATATTTGTGCTTCGCCACAAAAGCTCAGGTGCAGCACAGTTTGTCGCCAAAAATACCGAAGCAAGCGTGGTAAATGCAGGAGACGGGCTTAATGAACACCCATCTCAAGGAATACTAGATATCTTTACCTTGCTTGAAAACAAAGGTTATTTAAATGGCCTAAACATTTCAATCATCGGTGATATTGAACACAGTAGAGTTGCAAGAAGCGATATTTGGGGAATGAGTAAATTTGGAGCAAATATTACACTTTTTGGACCACCATTTTTTATGCCAAGAAGAAGTGAAGTTTTTGGGTGCAAAGTCGCCAAAAATATAAATGAAGCCCTAGACGGGGCTGACGCGGTGATAATGCTAAGGGTGCAACTTGAAAGGCTTGGAGGCGAGCTTGAGTTCCCATCGAGTAGAGAGTATTCACGCTTTTTTGGACTTAGTAAAGACAAACTAAAACTTGTAAAAGATGATTGCGTGATAATGCACCCAGGGCCAATAAATAGGGGTGTTGAGTTAAACTCAGATGTCGCAGATGGCAAGCATTCACTGATACTCAATCAAGTCGAAAATGGCGTCGCGGTTAGAATGGCGATACTTGATATACTAAACTCAAATAGGGGATAAAATGATACTTATAAAAAATGGCACCGTGGTAAATAAAGATGGCGTTAAAAAGACAAATGTGCTAATTGATGGTGATAAAATAGCTAAATTAACAGATGAAAATTTAAATGCTGATAGAGTGATAGATGCTAATGGGAAGCTAGTTTTCCCAGGACTTATCGATATGCATGTGCATTTTAGAGACCCAGGGCTTGAATACAAAGATGATATCAAAACAGGTAGTATGACAGCCGCAGCAGGTGGCGTGACAACCGCACTTCCAATGGCAAACACAAATCCTGTAAATGACAACTCAGTTATAACTAGAGATATGATAGCTAGGGCAAAAGAGGTTGGGCTAATAGACCTGCTTCCAATAGGTGCGATTACTAAGCAATTAAGTGGCAAAGGCATAACCGAAATAGGCGATATGATAAGTGCTGGTGCGGTAGCCTTTAGCGATGATGGACTTCCTGTAAGCTCAAGTGGGGTTATGCAGATGGCATTAGAGTATTCTAAGCATTTTGGTTCGTTTGTAATTAGCCACTGTGAAGACTGCTCTATGTGTAGAAGTGGGGTAATGCACGAGGGTAGGGTTTCAGCGATTTTGGGGCTAAAAGGAATGCCACGCGAAAAAGAAGAGATAATGGCAAGTCGCGATATGCTTCTAGCCAAACTCACAGGCGGTCATATTCATATCGCTCATGTTAGTTCAGCCTACTCGCTAAGGCTCATTGAGATGGCAAAACGCGACGGCGTAAATGTCACTTGTGAAGTTACACCGCACCATTTTAGCTTCACAGATGAGTGTTTGATGGATTATGATTCAAACTTTAAAATGTCACCACCACTTAGGGAAAATGAAGATATCAAAGCTATCAAAGACGCCTTAAAAAGCGGTCTAATAGATGTCATCGCAACAGATCACGCCCCACACCACACAGATGATAAATTTGTGGAATTTGACAAGGCTAGTTTTGGAATCTTAGGGCTTCAAACTTTGGTGCCACTAACTTTAAGGCTGGTTGAAAGTGGCGTGATAGACTTAGAGAGAATGTGCGAACTTACTAGCTTTAATCCTGCTAAGATTTTAAATTTAAACAATAAAGGTGCGATAAAAGAGGGATTTTTGGCCGATATTGCGATAATTGATCCAAATTTAGAGTATGTTTATGATGAGAGTTTAAATAAGTCAAAAGCCTTAAATTCACCACTTCTTGGTAAGAAATTAAAAGGGGCGAATGTGCTAACTATCAAAAGTGGCAGAGTTGTTTATGAGTTCCCAGAGGTGAAATTTAACTAATAAAATGCGTAAATTTGATGGTGAGTTTCAAATTTACGCAAATTTAAAAGTGACAAAAATCTTTAAATTTTATATAAAATAAAATTTTTATTAAATTTATAATTTAATACTAAATCTTAATAATTTTCTGATATAATCTCTTAAAATATATGAAATTTGGTGGTGACAAATGATAAATACAAAAAGACTAAAGCAAAGAATGGATGAGATTTCTAAATTTGGAAGCATTAAAATTGGCGAAGATGTAGGGCTAAATAGGCTCGCATTTAGTGAGGCTGAAAAAGAGGCTAGAGATTATCTACTTGAAATTTTTAAAAATCTTAGCTTAGATATTAAGATTGACGCCTTTGGAAATACTTACGCCACATTAAAAGGCGAAGATTCATCGCTTAGTGCGGTAACTTGTGGTTCTCATATTGATAGTGTGCCAAATGGTGGCAGGTTTGATGGCACACTTGGGGTAATATGTGGGCTTGAAGTACTTGAGAGCATAAAGGAAAGCGGCGAAAAACACCTAAGAGATATTACGCTAATTGTTTTTAGTGCCGAAGAGTCAAGCAGATTTAAGATGGCAACTATGGGAAGCAAGGTAGTGAGTGCTAAACTTGATGAAAATACTCTTAAAAATCTCAAAGACAAAGATGGCATTAGTGCTTATGAAGCGGCTACTAAATTTGGCTGTGAGACCACAAATCTCAAAGACGCAGTGCTTAAAAAAGGTGCGTTTCACTCATATATCGAACTTCACATAGAACAAGGTCCTGTGCTTGAAAATATGCAAATTCCAGTCGGCATTGTCACTGGAATTGCAGCACCTATAAGATATGAAGTGATTATCAAAGGCAAGGCCGATCACAGCGGTGCAACCCCTATGAATATGCGGTGTGACGCACTTTTGGTAGCTTCAAAGATTATAATTGCTGCTAATGCTTTTGCCAAAAAGCAAAAAACCGCAGTCGCAACTGTGGGCTATGCAAATGCACTTCCTGGGGTGCTAAATGTCATACCAGGAAGCGTTACAATGGGCGTTGATATTAGGGATATAGATGAAAACTCGCTAAACTTAGTAGATAGCGAACTTAGGTGTTATATACAAAATTTATCAAAAGAGCTAGGTTTTTCATATGAAATCAAAGAGCTTGTTAAAGATAAACCTGTAAAATTAAGTCAAAAAATTGTGGAAATGTTGGCTAAAACTTGCGATGAAATGGGCGTAAAAAGTCTCAAGCTTCCAAGTGGAGCAGGGCATGATGCGATGAATTTAATAGGAATCGCTGAAGATATTGGGATGATTTTTGTGCCTTGCAAAGATGGGATTAGCCATAATATCAAAGAAAGTGTCGATTTTAAGGATGTTAATAGCGGTGCAAGCTTGCTTGCCAATACTTTAATTAAATTATCAAATGAAAGGTAAAATTATGGACAAAATTTCAAATTTAGTAGAGAGTTTATACTCAGATATGGTAGAAACTAGAAGGTTTTTTCACTCATACCCAGAGAGTGGTTGGTTTACTTTTTTTACAACTGCAAAGATTGCAACTAAGATGAAGTCATTTGGCTACGATATCGCCCTTGGTGAAAAAGTAGTCGCAAAAGACGCTATGCAAGGCGTTGGAAGCGATGAAGCTATGCAAAAAGCTTTGGAAGCTGCCAAAAAAAGGCTAGAACCAGATGAGATCAAGCTTTTAGACGAGATGAAAGGTGGCTTAACAGGCCTAGTTGCTACTATCAAAAGCAAAAATCCTGGTCCTGTGACTGCGTTTAGATTTGATATTGACGGCGTGGATGTTACAGAAAACAAAACTGATAATCACAGACCATTCAAAGATGGCTTTAGATCACAAAATGATGGTGTAACTCACGCTTGTGGGCACGATAGCCATATCACAATCGGACTATTTTTGGCAAAATGCATAGCTGAAAATATCGATGACTTTAAAGGCGAGTTTAGATTTATATTCCAAACAGCTGAAGAGGGCACAAGGGGTGCAGTCGGTATGGAAAAAGCCGGCGTTGTAAAAGGCGTGGATTATCTATTTGGAGCACATATGGGCTTTCAATGCAAACAAACTCACGGCTTTATCGCAGGGGTTAATAAACTTCTAGCAACAACCAAATTTGATGTCAATTTCAAAGGCAAATCAGCTCACGCAGCTGGGGCCCCTCAAGATGGTGCAAATGCCCTTCTAGCAGCAGCCCAAGCAGCTCTTTTGATGCATGGTATCACAAGACACGCAGGTGGTGTAACTAGAGTAAATGTGGGCGTTTTAAGAGCTGGTGAGGGTAGAAATGTCATAGCACCAAACGGCTTTATGGCGTGTGAAACAAGGGGCGAAACCACAGAGCTAAACGACTTTATGCGTGAAAAAGCCTACGACATAGTTGAGGGTGTTTCAAAAGCTTTTGGTGTAACTAGTGAGATAACAATCACTGGTGGAACTTCAGGCGGTGATAGTAGTCCAGTGGTAACTGATATATTTTACAAGGCGGCTATGGCGTCACCGTTTGTGGATGATGACAAAATAGTTAAAAATTACGACTTTGGTGCGTGCGAAGACTACGCTCACTTTATGCACGCGGTGCAACAACAAGGCGGTGAAAGTGGTTACGCGATGATAGGCACAAACCTAAAAGCAGGTCACCACAACGAGTGCTTTGACTTTGATGAAGAGTCGCTCAAAGCTGGACTTGATGTGTTTTTAAGAGTTGCTTATGAGGTAAATGCTAAATAATTAATTGGCGTTGAGTTGGCTTTGGCTTTTGGGTCAAAGCCTTTTTGGTTTCTTAATAATTTATAATTTTAGCCTACTTTATGAATTAAATATTATTTTTTAATTGTTGAATTTTAGGTTTTATGAGGCTTAAATTTATCAATTAATTGCAAAAATATGATTATAAATGTTGTAAATTTATCTATTTTTATTAAGATTTGTGAAATTAAAGTAGGGCTAAAAATAGATAAAAATGTCAAAATTTAGTCTTTATGACTAATACTTTAAATATTAGATAATAAATTAATTAGCTTAAAATTATAAATTATAAAATTGAACTTAAAATTTGCTAAATTTACAAAAAATACTTGACAATAGAGTTATTTTGTATTATAATGCAATTTCTTTTTAAAAACTCATTCCGGATTAGCTCAGCGGTAGAGTAGGCGGCTGTTAACCGCTTGGTCGCTGGTTCGAATCCAGCATCCGGAGCCACTTTATTTTGGACTATTTTTATACTATAAATATATCAATTTCATTAAATGATAAGTTTAATTGTGATAGAATTTGATAATGATTTCATTGAGTTATTTATGTCTTATGTATTTAGAATTTGTATTTTATTATCTGCATTTTGTATTTTTGCTTTTGCAAATATCTTAAATAAAATTTTGCAAACTCAATCAAGATACGAAGATGAAAGATTTAAATCTTTAGAAAGCCAAAAACAAACCCCAAATATTATTTTTGATAGTGATACAATAAAACTGCACAGCATAATACTAAATGAAAAGCCCTGCTTTAAAATAGATGAAGTTAGATTAGTCGGCGATGAAAGTTATAAATTTAAGTCTATTTTAGATAGAACTTTAAAAAAAGTAAATTTTAAAAAAGCTGTAAAAAAATTTAAAGAAATTGTAGGCGAAGATAATGTTATAGATAATCAAAAAGATATATATTTGTATAGGGATGCTTATTCTCCTGAATGGGATGAAGAAACTGAGCCAATCCCATCATTAGC
>JALFKC010000073.1 GCA_022775765.1 Campylobacter sp.
CTTTTTATATCTAAACAAAAGTACTTCAAAATTTCTCTAAATTTAGCTTCTTAAATTCTTAAACGGATAATATATTTGTTTTTCATCATTGTAATCATAATTTATTGCTACTTTAATAGAGGTTAAGTTGTCTTGAGGCAAAAATATATTAGTTAAATTATAGTTTAATTATTTTTTTTAATTTGTTATTTAATATAATAATAAATATTTAAAAATACAATCCCTATTATAATAGCTATTTTAATTATATAATTAATTTTATTAAGGTGCTATATTTTTATATTTCTTTAAAATATTTTGGATAAAATCCAAATTCTAATATTACCAAAAAGGAACAATCAATAATGAACAAATTTCATCTGTTTAGTATAGTTTTAAGCAGTAGTTTTTTGGCTGTTTGATGGCTGATGATAATGCTACAACTGGGGCAAATTTAGCAAATTCATACAGGCTTGATACGATTGAAGTAATAACATAGGTGACCAAATTAGCGAAAGTGGCATTGAAGAGGGGCACCTAAACAAATCTGTAATAAGTAGTCCATTTATGAAAAAACGCGTTTTTGATATGCCATATTCTATCAACACAATGACAAAAAAGAGTATGCAGAACCTTGGCGTTGAGGGTTTTGAAGAGACGGTTAAATACTTTCCACCAGCTCAGATATAGTATAGGGTGGTGCAGAAGTTGGTAGACCTCAAACTAGAGGTTTTGAAGGGCTTCTAGTTGGCAATGTGCTTTGGGACGGATTTTATTCGGTTTCTAAAACTACGGTGCCAATGTTTATGTTTGAGAGTTTGCAAATTCAAAATGGCATTACAGGCTCTTTATACGGGCTCAAAATCCAGCAGGAACATTTTCTTATGCTAGAAAAAGGCCTGTGAAATCATATCTTAGTATTTGGGGCGATTGCACTTCAAAAAGGTATGGTGGAGTTGATGTCTCTGACAAAAATGATTATATGGGATTTAGAGGGGTATTTTATATAAGTGATGGTGATAAATATCCATATAATTCTAGTTTTAAAAGACGCTTAGTAAGCCTTGCAGCGGATTTTTATTTGAAAGAAAATTTAACCTTAGAGACAAATTATAGCTTTTATCAGCATATAACTGATGGCAAACCTAACAGGCTTTAGAATGCCGATGGAAGGAAGTAAAGCACAATTTAGAATGCCAGGGACTGTAGATCCGACCAAAAAATACCTAAATCAGCCATATTCTGGTATGAATCTTAGAACTCATACCGCAAGTGCCAAATTAAAATACGATCCGTCTGATAGCTGGCACTTTGAGGGTGGTTATCAAGTGGTAAAGAGTTATAAGGGATATGTGTATAGCGTTAATAACACCTTTAATGACAATAACGGCGGATTTAGAGTCTCAAGAAGGTCAAGTAGTGGTGTTGCAGGACAATTTGATGTAAGTAGCTGGTATGCTATGGCTACGACTAGCTTTGAAACTGCTAGTCTTATCATGATTTTGTAGTGCAAGCCAATGGCTATGAGTGGAAAACTTTTAGCTCATTTAATAAAGGCACTACCCCAAGGGGATATGGTGACAACTCTAGCCTTTTTTCTAATCCTGCGTATTTCCTTGAAGTGTCATACACAAAAGGCTCAAATCTTAGCCTTTTAAGCAAGACTTTGGTTAGAAATTTAACAATTGCTGACAATATTGAGCTAAATGACAGATGGAGTGTGTTATTAAGTTTTACTAATTCATGGATTAATCAAAAAAATTTTGATAATGTAAGTGGAGTTGGCAAAACCAAAGATATCTCAACTAATGGGCAGAGCTATAGTGCAAATTTAATGTATAATCCGCTTGAAAATTTGATGATATATATAGTTTGCAAGTCGGATCATCCTACACATATAGTGATGGACGAACTACCACGCTTGATCCATTTAGAAGTGAACAGTATGAAGTTAGTGTAAAAACTAGAATAGCTGATATCTAGATCTGCATTTAGCATATTTTTATATGACAAGGCCGATTGCATATGTAAATGACGCGGGAATTTACGATGGTTTGGGTGAGCAAAAAATCAAGGAATAGAGTTTATGGCAAGTGGTAAAATAACTGAGAATTTAAGCGTCTATGGCGGTATTACTTATATAGATAGCGAATTAAAAGACACTAAGCTTTTAGTGCCTTTAATGGCAAAGAAGTCATCAAAACGCCTAAATTTCAATCAAATGTGCTTTTTGAATACTCTATCTCAGGCATTGACAAGCTTGTTTTGTCAGCAAACTTTCACTACACAAGCAGCAGATTATAGACAATGTCAACACTCAAAAAGCTGATGGATACTTTACGACTGATTTAGGGGCTAGATATATTAGCAAAAATATGCTAGGCAAAAGGACAACTCTTAGATTTAATGTAAATAATGTATTTGATGAGGAGTGTTAGGCGGGAATTCACCCGGCTGATATTGATGGAGGAAACGCAGACGGTGGAACAAATATTTTTCTTGGTGAACCACGAACTTTTAGACTTTCAGCTCAGATTGATTTTAATAATGCGTAGGAGTATTTTAGCGTTAATAGTGCTTTTTGCGGTAGCGATTTTGTCCTTGGGTGTTGGCAGATATCAAATTCCCATATCTGAAATTTATGCAAATTTCAAAGCCTTTATTTTGGGCTTTTAGACTGCAAATAAGCAAAGCTTTATAGTGCTATTTAACATTAGACTTCCACGAATTATTTTTGCTATGTTGGTTGGAGCAGGGCTTGCGGTCTCTGAGGCAGCTTATCAGAGTCTTTTTAAAAACCCTTTGGTTTCGCCTGATATTTTGGGGAAGGTAACAAGCGGTGCTGGGGTTGGGGCAAGCATTGCTATACTTCTATCTTTTGGAACTTTTGGCGTAGTAGAGTTTGCTTTTGTTTTTTGGCTCGGGGTAGTTTTATTTGTGATGGGGATAACTGAGTTAATCTCAAAAGGACGTTTTAATATTTTGGTATTAGTTTTAGCTGGAATTGTGATATTAGCACTTTTTAGCTCATTTGGCTCACTGCTTAAATTTTTAGCCGATAGCAAAGATAAGCTTCCTGAGATTATATTTTGGTTGATGGGAAGTTTAGCAAGGGTTGGAAATGTATTATATATGTTTGTAATTTTAACAGTGTGTGGTGTTTTTAAGAGCTTTTGCCTGGAGATTAAACGCACTTAGTTTTGAGGAAGATGAAGCAAGATCAATGGGGATAAATACCAAATTTGGTCAAGTTTTATTATAATTGCTTGCACATTAATGAGTACAACGGTGGAATTTTGTGGAATAGTAGGCTGGGTGGGGCTAATAGTGCCTCACATCGCAAGAATGCTTGTGGGCTCAAATTTTGCTAAACTGCTTCCTGCGTCTATGGTGGTTGGGACTTTGTTTTTACTTATGGTAGAATAATATCGCAAGAAGTGCAATCTCAAGTGAAATTCCACTAGGTATTCTCAAATCTTTTATAGGAGCACCACTTTTTATCTACATACTTTATCAAAACAAAAAGGAGACATTTTTGTGCTAGAAGTTAAGGATTTAAGTTGTGGATATGGTGACAAGGCTATACTCAAAAATATAAATTTTACCCTAAGCTTAGGTGAAATTTTGTGCATAATTGGTGCAAATGGAGTTAGCAAAACTACAACTTTTAAAACTATCCTAGGACTTATAAAACCACTTAGCGGAGAGTTTTTGGTTGGTGAGGATAAATTTCTTAACTTAAGCTTAAAAGATAGAGCTAAACTGATAAGCTACACCGCCCAGTCTCACATACACCATTTGCATTTAGCGTCATAGATGTCGTAGTGATGGGGCTTTGGTGCATAAAAGTTTTAGTTCGCTTACCAAAAAAGAGTATGCAAAAGCTTTATACTCTTTAGAAATTTTAGGAATATCAAATCTTAAAGATAGGGCGTATTCAAACCTTAGTGGTGGTCAAAGGTAGCTTGTTTTGATAGCTAGAGTTCTAAGTTAAGATGCTAAAATATTAATGCTTGATGAACCAACTTCAAGTATTGATTTTGGCAACCAGATCAAAATCCTAAAAACTCTAAAAAATCTAGCAAAATTATGGTATTCAGCTATAATTACAACTCGCAATCCAAGTCACGCTTTTGACTTAAATGCCAAAACTATGTTGATTTTTGGTGAAAGTGAGTATGGGATAGGAGACGCAAATAGCGCAATAACTACTAATAATCTAACTAAAGCCTATAAAGAACAAATAATTGTGCAAGATATTCAAAGAGGTGGCAAAAATTTCAAAGTTTGCCTAACAAATTTTGATAAATTTAAAGGAGATAAAATGTTAAAAAAGTAGTGTTGGCTTTGATGATATGTGCTAGTTTTAGTTTAGCAAAAGTGGTACAAGATAGTGATGGGGTTAGTGTAGAGATACCAGATAATGTAGAGATAACAACGCCTATAATAGGGGCTTTTACTCAGATGAGTGCTATGCTTGGGGTGAGTGATAGAGTGATTTTGGCTGCACCAAAGCTTCCAGATATGATGATGAAGATTTTCCCTAAGCTTAGAACTACAGGTAATATCAGTGGGCTTTTGCCAAGTAGTGTTGAGGCGATTATCGCTAGCGATACGCAAGTAGTATTTGGTCCTTAAATGCAATATTTGATGAAACTCAAGTTAGAGCTTTAAAAAGTGCTGGCATAGCGGTGGTTAAGATGGATAAATACCAAACCTCTCAAGAGATTAAAGATAGCGTAAGCTTGATAGCTGATATTTTTGGGGTTAAGGATAAGAGTGATGAATACAGCCAGTATTTTGATGAAAAAATAGAGATGCTAAATTTAAAAACCAAAGATATCAAAGACAAAAAAACGCTCCTAATGCTTGATTATAACGCTGGAAGCTACTCAACCATCCACTCAAACGATATAGGGGCGAGTTATGTGAATTTAGGCGGTGGCATAAATTTAACCTCACAAGATGGCGAAAACTCATTTAAAATTTCAAAGCTTATCAGCGAAGAACAAGTCATAATCTTTGACCCAGAAGTTATCATAACTCGCACACCCCAAAGCAAAACTGCAATACTTAATAATCCAAATTTTAAAGAGCTAAAAGCTATCAAAAACTCTCAGGTTTTTGTCATCCCACAAGGCGTTTATCTTTGGTCGGTAAGAAGCGGTGAGAGGATTTTGCAGGCACTTTGGATTGCCAATATACTTTATCAGTGGTAAGCGATGATGGGCTTGAAAGCTATACTAGGGAATTTTATAAGAAATTTTACGGATATGAGTTAAGTGATGAAGAACTTAGGAAAATTTTGTATAGATAGCTTTAAATTTAGTATAAATTTAGTTTTTGTTTTGTATAATTAGTGTTTTAAAAATGATATGAGTTATCATTATATTTTAAATTAAGGAAATTTAAATGGAGTTTTTGAAGCACAATATTGACTATGCGGTTATTGGGTTGCTTGGCTTTATGAGCTTTTTGGTGGTTTTATACACAGTCGAAAGGCTCTATTTTTTCGCAAAAGTTAAAATTAATGAGTATAAAAACGAAGAAGAGTTAGAGGTTGATTTGACTAAGAATTTGACGATTTTATATATCATCTACTCAAATGCACCATACATTGGGCTTTTAGGAACTGTCATAGGTATAATGATAACTTTTTATGATATGGGAATGGCTGGGGGCAATGTAGATGCTGGAGCGATAATGGTCGGTATGTCTCTAGCTCTTAAGGCTACTGCAATGGGGCTTTTGGTTGCGATACCCACTTTGATGATTTATAATGTTTTTAGTAGAAAAGTCGATGTTTTGATGAGTAAATTTAGGCAAGATAATGCGTCACTCAAAGCTTAAAAAAGATGGGCTAAATATAGTCCCATTCATCGATGTTATGCTAGTGCTACTTTGTTTGGTTTTAAGCATTTCAACCTTTATCGCTCAAGGCAAGATAAAAGTTGATCTTCCAACTTCAAAAAGTGCTGTTAGGCTAAATGAACAAGAGAGTATCAATCTCGTAATCGACGCAAACAGCACCATTTATCTCAATGATGAAGCGATATCTCAAGAAGAGTTTGAAAATAGACTAAATGACATAAATGCAACTACTCTTATCGTGCTAAGAAGCGACAAAGAGGCTAAATTTGAGAGCTTTGTTAGGGTCATAGACGCACTGAAAGTAAAAGGGCATGAAAACTTTGCAATCACTACAAATGTTGAAAAATAAAGGTCTAGCTCTAGGCTTTGTCGTTAGCCTAGTTTTGCATGCATCTGTTGTTTGGGGACTTTATAGATTAGGTCCCAAGCCCGAGCCAATAACTGATATCAATATGGCTAGGATTGATTTGGGTAAATTTATAGTTGGTGGTGGCGAATCAGATGCTGAGCCTTTGCCAGAGCCAGTTGAGCCAGTGCAAGAAGAGGAAATTTTAGAAGAAATTGTTGAAGAGACCGAAGCAGTAGAACCTGAAGTGGTTGAAACTATGCCTGAAATTACTGAAATCACCGAAGATACTATCGTTGAAGAAGTTGTAGAAGAGATTAAGCCGCCGGTTGAAGAGATAGTAAAAAAGTCTGAAAAGCCAAAAGAGAAAGTAAGCAAAAAGAGAGTTGAGAAAAAGCAGACCAAAAAGTCAACTCGTCAAGGTGGCAATAACGCTATAAATGCCTCATCAAACACGGTTGCTTCAAGTCCTGTGACAAGCGATAAGCCAACTCAGAGTATGAATGCTAGTGAGCTAAGCTCTATAATGGGCCAAATTCAATCCATCATCGCAAGGGAGGCTAAGAAAAACTATCCATCATCAGCCAAAAAAAGAAGACAAAGAGGAACTGTGACAGTTGAGTTTTCTTATGCACCATTTGGTGTGGTTAGTGGAATAAGAGTGGTTAAATCATCAGGGCACAAAATTCTTGATGACACTGTGGTTGCAGTGATTGAGAGAGTTAAGGGAAAATTTCCACCTATAAAAGAAAAAACTACAATCACAGTGCCTGTGAAATTTAGCTTGAATTAGGGTATTTCCAATTAATGACGGATTTAAATTAAACTCTTACACTCACAGCAGTCACATACTAAAAGTATGCTCCTTCGTGGGATGGTGCGAGTTTAAATTAACTAAGAGGGCACTATCTTAAGTTGTTAGTGTTTTTGTTATATTCCCCAGCTTAGGGAGATTTTGCGAGAATTTAGCGGATTTCAAGGAAACTACGGCTGTGCCGTCCATCTTGCTAGTTTTGCTTCACTGCGACGCACCATCAGTGCGTTTCATTCTCAAACCGCAAATTCTCACAAAATATCTACAATCTATTTTGAATGTTTGTTTGGGGCTTAAATTTGATTTTACTAATCTTCTGATTAAAAATTACAATCAGATAAATCTAACCAAATTTAAGCCCACAGTCTGTTTTCTGGCATCCGCCATCCGAATGTCTGTATTGAATTATTTTTCAAAATATTTCAGATATCCTACACACGGCTGTCGGCATATGCCGATTTTACCTAATTTACACAGATGTTTTCTTTTAGTTAACACTCTTTTTGCTTTTTAAAATTGGTATTTGCATATTGGCTAGATTTTAAGTTTAAATTTATACCACCTTACACTAATATCATACCATTAACACGTCTTATTTCAAGGAAACTACCCTTCAGGTCGCATACGCTGATTTTACAGGAAATCTTTTGCTACGCAAAAACGCTTCGCTGATTTTGAAGTGGCTAAATTCAAACTAAATTATACATAATTTGTCTGAAATTATTAATTTGCAAATTAATAATCTTAATCTAACAAATATTTAATTCAAAATTCTGTCAAAATTCGCACACCTTATCATAAAAATTTCTTTGCGTTTGTTATTTCGCTTAGGGTTTCATTGATATCAAAAACTTTGGCTCTAAAATTTGAGATTATAGGAAACTTAAGCAGTCTCTCTTCGTGCATTTTAGCATAAGCCTTAGCGTTATCAGTGTTGTTAAATGCATAAATTCCACCAGCTATCTTTTCATCTTCGTTTTCAGTCCAAATTTTCCACAAAAACCCTTTTTCTTTGGTGATTGAGTGTGCAAGACTCTCTAGTTCTTTTGCCATTTCGTCCCCAAAACCACCATCATAATTAAAATCAACTTGTAAAATTACCATTTTTTCTCCTTTAAAATTCTAACAACTCTAACAAATCAATGTAAATTTCTAGTAATTTTAATCATATTATTATCAAAATTTACTATAATTACATAAATTTACCCAAAGGAGATATTATGCAAGATTTAAGCACTCTTAAAAAACGAAGAAGTATCTATGGCCTTAGCAAAGATTTGCCAATTAGTGATGACGAACTCAAAAATCTCATCAATTCAGTATCTGAATTAACCCCAGATGCGTTTAATATGAGAAGTCAAAGGCTTGTGGTGGCTTTGGGCGAAGTTCAAAACGAGCTTTGGGACGGGATTTTTGACATTTTTGGTGGCAAAATAACTAGAGAGAAAATTGACCTTTTCAAAAACGCCTATGGAACGGTGCTGTTTTTTTACGATGATAGCGTGGTTAAAGATATGCAAGAGAGATATCCAAATTACGCTAATAACTTTGTTTTGTGGGCTAGAGAGGCTCTAGCAATGCTTCAAATCAACCTTTGGAATGCGTTTGCAAGCCTTGAAATAGGGGCAAATTTACAACACTATAATCCCGTGATAAATGAGTTAGTGCGTGAGAAATTTGAGCTGTCAAATGATTTTAAACTTTTAGCACAGATGCCATTTGGTGGAATTTTGCACACGCCTGAAGCAAAAGAAAAAGAAGATATTTCAAAAAGAGTTATATTTTTTGAGTAGTGAGTTTCTAGGTTTTAATCTATATTTTATGTTTGAAACTTGCATAAAATACGCTTTTATATAAATTTACTCATTTTGTGAATTTACTTTGTGCTTTGAACTCAAATTAAATTTACAAAATTTGAGTAAATTTGTAACACTTTATTTTAGATCGAAGTGTTAAATTTGCAATCAAAATCTATAAAATTCTAAAATTGCATTTTTAAAATCAACAGTATTACAATAAAATCAATTAAATTGATAATTAATTCTACAAATTTGCCAAATTTATTATAAAATTTGCATTAAAATATAACTAAATTTTACTAAAATCAAAGTAGTAATAAATTTTTCATAGTTAAATTTTATCTTGTTTTTATTATAATGTGACATTAAATCTTATTTTAAGGATATTTTATGGAGAATGAACTGGTTTATAAACTGGCATTTTTTGAGCTTTTTAAAAACTCATCTAATGGGGCTTATTTAGTAAGCCTTGATTTTTACTCGACATTTCTTTGCATATGTTTTGTGCTTTTGATTGGAACGCTGCTTACGCAAAAATCCAAATTTCTTAGCAAATATGACATCCCTATTCCAGTAACTGGCGGTTTGGTTGTTGCAATTGTGCTTTTTATCTTGCATTTGCAATTTAATTTTCAGTTTAAATTTGAAAACGCGATAAAAGACCCGCTAATGCTTATGTTTTTTACCTCTGTTGGGCTTGGGGCTGATGTGGCTAGTCTTAAAAAAGGTGGCAAATTGCTAGTGCTATTTGGAATTGCAGTGTGTTCGTTTCTTTTCGTGCAAAATATCGTTGGTATCGGCGTTATGAGCGTCCTTGGTGAAAATCCACTACTTGGACTTTTGGCTGGATCAATTACGCTAAGTGGAGGGCATGGCACCGGAGCTGCGTGGGGAGATGTCTTTACAAATGCACCTTATAATTTTGTCGCAGCCAAAGAAGTGGCGATGGCAAGTGCCACATATGGACTTATTGCTGGTGGGCTTATGGGTGGTCCTTTGGCTAGGTATCTTATTCTTAAATACAATCTTAAGCCAACTGAGCAAAATGACGCCAACCAAACAAGCGATGAGGTTTTTGCAGAGCCAAGGAAAATGCGACTAATCACTTCTGAATCTTTTGTCAAAAGTCTTGGACTTTTTGCTTTGGCTATGTTTATTGGCACCACAATTTCAGCCATTACAAAGGGAAGTTCATTCACGCTTCCTACTTTTGTTTGGTGCTTGTTTTCAGGGATTATGATAAGAAACTCATTTTCATATTTTAATATTCATCAAGTTTTTGATAGAGAAGTTGGCGTCATTGGCAATGTAAGTCTCTCTATGTTTCTTGCGATGGCGATTATGACGCTAAATTTAGTTGAACTTACCAAACTAGCAGTCCCGCTTGTGGTGCTTTTAGCGATACAAACAGTTGTGATTTTGATCTATGTCAGATATGTGACTTTTGGACTATGTGGCAGGGATTACAACGCAGCTTGCATGGTCGCAGGACATTGTGGTTTTGGAATGGGAGCGACCCCAACTGCGGTGGCAAACTTGCAAGTCGTAACCAACAGTTTTGGGCCATCAAGGATAGCCTTTATCGTTGTTCCGGTGATGGGTGGATTTTTTGTAGATATTGCAAACGCGATAGTTATTAAACTATTTTTGTTTTTGCCAATGTTTGGAGGATAAATTTAAGCAAGATAGTAGAGTTTTGATCTATTATCTTGTCTTTTAATCTATTATTTTAAAATGCAAGATTTAAATTAAATCTCAAACTTGTAATTTACTAAAAATTTGAAACAATTCCTAGATAAAACATTCCAGTTGTAATTAACGAAAAAAGCATTCTATAGAGTGATGAAATAGGAGTTTTTTCAAGCACGCTTAAAAGTTCATTGTCAAATTTGTCATTACGCAACCGTTTGTAAAGGTAGAGTTTATAAACTATATCAGCCCCATACAAAAAATATAGTGTTAGCATCATAAATCCGCTAAATTTCAGATAAAATACGCAAAAACTTATCAGCCAAAAGTTAAAATTCGATACAAAAAACCAAAGTGGATTTTGGCAAAATCTCGCTAAATAGCAAAAAAGTAGCTCTTTTGCATTAGAACTTCTGTTCAAAACTATATCCAAACACTCAAAAATAAAAAATAAAATTATTAATTCCATAAGGCAATTATATCCAAATAACTTTTAAAGCAAACCATAACCAAAAAATCTATATAATGGGCAAATTTATTATAAAAGCGAAATTTAAAGGAAAAATATGGAAAAATTTAGGTGCGACCATTGTAAGCAAAAATTCAAAGAAAGCGAGCTATTTACAGATGAAAATGGCTTGAGATTTTGTTGTAATGGTTGCAAACAGGTATTTTATCTGCTTAAATCAAGTGGGCTAAATGATGAATTTTATGAAAAACTTGGCAAAAATACACTAAATCCTGCAAATATCCAAAAAGCAAGCGAGGCTGAAGTAGAAAATATCTACAAAAACTATGTTAAAAAAAATGAGAATGGCTTTGATGAGGTGTTTTTGATAATTGAGGGACTTCACTGCAGTGCGTGCGTGTGGCTCAATGAAAAGGTGCTAATTAACGCCCCGGGCGTGCTTGAGATGAATATTAATGCCTCTACTGGCAAGGCCAAAATCATTTGGGATGAAAATGAGACGAGTTTGGCCAAAATTTTTATGCTTATTGAGAGTATTGGATACCGTCCAATGGCGTATGATCCACTTGTTGCAAGCCAAAAAATAACTAATAAAAAAACCAAATATTACGCTAAACTTTTGGTTGGAATATTTGCTACGATGAATATGATGTGGATATCAATTGCACTGTATTCTGGGTATTTTAGTGGGATCGATCAAGGCTCAAAAGATATATTTCATTTTGCTGAGTTTATTCTTGCTACACCTGTGCTTTTTTATACAGGAAGTGTGTTTTTTGCTGGGGCCAAAATTGCTATCAAAAACAAAACGCCAAATATGGATTTATTGATTGCATTTAGTGCAAGTTTAACTTATATTTATTCTCTTTATGCAATGTTTAGTAGAAATGGTGAAGTCTATTTTGATTCGGTTTGTATGATAATAACATTCGTATTTATCGGTAAATTCCTTGAAATTTCAGCCCAAAAATACTCAACCGACACACTTGATAAAATATCAAATTTTATTGTAAATGATATCTTGGTTAAACAGGGAGATAAATTTCAAAGAATAAATATCAATGAGATAAAAAAGGGTGATATTATACTTATAAATTCAGGTGAAAAAGTTTTGATTGATGGACGAATCATTAGCGGTCAAGCAAGTTTTGATTACGCTAGTTTAAGCGGAGAGAGTTTGCCTCTTTACAAAGAGAGTGGCGATGAGATAACAAGCGGAGCAATCTGCATTGATGGAAGCGTAGAATACACAGCAACTAGCGATTTTCAAAGCTCTGTTTTTAGCAAAATCATCAACCTACTTCAAAACGCCACTTTGCAAAAAACAAAAATTGAAGTCACTGTAAATAAAATTGCCAAATTTTTCACACCAACTGTGATAACTTTAGCAATTATCGCATTTGTAGGATGGTGGTTTAGTGGGGAGAGTTTTGAGAGATCATTGATGATATTTATCTCTGTTTTGGTGATAGCTTGCCCTTGTGCTTTGGGTCTAGCTACACCAGTTGCCTCATTAGTAGGACTTGGAATAGGGCTTAAAAAAGGCATAATTTTTAAAGAGTCAAAAGTCATTGAAACTCTAGCGAAGTGCAATACTATAGTTTTTGACAAAACCGGCACTCTAAGTAAGGCAAAACTCAAAATCACAAATGCTAAATTTTACGCTGAATTTGACAAAAATTTGCTATTGAATTTACTAATATCATCAACCCATCCAGTTAGTGTTTGTGTGTTAGAATATCTAAAAAATAGTGGCGAAAAGCTAAAAAAACTTGAGTTTGATGAGCTTGAAAATATTCCTGCTAAAGGCGTGCGAGCCTTATTTGAAGGTAAAAAATTAAATGGTGGAAGCTTAATTTATATGAATGAGCTTGGTCTAAATCCAGAAAATAGTGATAAAACAAACTATTTTTTCGCAATTGATGGTGAAATTTTGGCTAAATTCGAGCTTGAGGATGAGCTTAGAGATGACACTAAAGCTAGCATAGAAAGGCTCAAAAAACTAGGCTTTGACATTCATATTTTAAGTGGCGATAATGAGGCTACAGTAGTTAAAGTCGCACTAAAACTAGGGGTAAAAAATTACAAGGCTCACTGCCTTCCAGATGATAAATCAGAGTTTGTAAAATCACTAATTAGCCAAAACAAAAATGTCGTAATGGTGGGAGATGGCATTAATGACTCACTAGCTTTAAGCCTCGCAAATGTGGGTGTTTGTCTTGGAAGTGGAGCGACAATTAGCGTAGAAAAAAGTGATATTATCCTTATCAAAGATAGCCTCTCAAGCTTAGTTAGTGCAGTGGAAATCTCTAAAAAAACATACCGAATCATCAAGCAAAACTTGGCGTTTTGTCTGCTTTATAACTCGCTAACCATCCCTATAGCTGCTGCTGGGTATATTATTCCGCTATTTGCAGCAATTTCTATGTCTTTAAGCTCACTTGTGGTAGTATTAAATAGTTTAAGAATTAGATATTATAAGGAAAAATTATGAGTTCAGGGGTTTTGCTTTTGATGATAACCACATCTTTGGTGTTAGGATTTATCGCTTTGGGGGCACTTTTGTGGGGGATCAAAACTAAGCAATTTGAGGATAGTTCTAAGTTTTTTGACGCACCTAGGTTTGATGGAGAGGACGCGTTAAATGACGCAGTTAAAATGGAAAAAAAACGCAAAAAAGCTCTAAAAGATAGAGAAAAAAACTATAAACCAGAGAATTAAAATATGAATAAATAGTTATTATAATGGCAAATTTACTATTAAAACACTAAATTTTGATAATCTTTAAAAATGCTTACAACCAAAATAAAAGCTCTTAATAATTAGCGAAATGACTACGAAAGTTAAATTTGTGTAAAATCAAAAATGATTAATTTGTTATCTATTTTACAATGATAGTAATGATAGTGCGGTTAAAATAGTTAAATTGATAAATTATAACTTAAAATGTCAAATTCAAGTAAATTAGCATTTTGTCTTTTTTTTAAAAAAGTTAATTGATTTTAATTTGGCTTTAAAAATATTAAAATAATTTTTAAATTTTTTACTAGCTCAATAATGATAACAGGATAAAATTAGACATTTATGCCTTTTAAGATTAGATTAATTAAGTTAAACACAAGAGGTTTAAATAAATTATATATTTGCAACTGCTCTTTGTTGTTATGATCGATTTGTATAAATTTTAAGAATTAAAAATTGAGTTTTTTGATCTGTTGTCAAAATTTTGCGAATTTATACTTGATATAAAACAGGTTTTGTATATGAATTTAGTGTTAAATTTTAGTTGATTTTTATAAAATTTCTAAAATATTTAAATAAAATTTAAATATTTTAGTTACAAATCTATCTATAATCAAACAGATGGATTATATATTTTTGAGAATTTTCTCAGTCGCCAAACGCGGATTACTAGCCTTGTAAATTGGCCGTCCAACTACGATAAAATCGCAGTTTTGCTCTCTAGTAAACTCTAAATCAGCTACTCTTTTTTGATCGCCACTACTTTCACCAAATGGACGAATTCCTGGGGCTAGGGTTATAAAATCCCTGTTTGTAGCCTCTTTAATAAGCACGCTTTCAAATGCCGAACACACCATCCCATCTAGCCCACACTCATACGCATTTTTACTCATCTGCCTAACCGCGTCAGCGATATTTTGGTGATAAATTCCATTAAATTCGTCTGCGTCAAAGCTAGTTAGAGCCGACACCCCAAGCACTAATGGGCGAGTTTTAAGTTTGCTAAGCCTATCCATAACCGCCTTCATAGCGGTTTTGCCACTGCTTGCGTGCAGATTTATCATATCAACCCCAAGATTAGCACACACTTCGCACGCGTCAGCCATCGTATTTGGGATATCGTAAATTTTAAGATCCAAAAATAGCTTAAAATTGCCAATATTTCTTATCTCATTAATAAATTTTGCCCCATCTCTAAGATAGCTTCTTAGTCCAATCTTAAGCCAAATATCAAGCCCATTTAAGGCTTTTACAAGGGATAAATTCTCGTCCTTACTCGCCATATCAAGGGCGACACAGAGTTTCATTTGTCCGCCTTGATAGCATCCAAAACGCCATTTATAAACTTTGGAGCACTATCTGAGCCCATCTCTTTAGCAAGTTCTATTGCCTCATTAATCGCCACAGCATCGTCTATATCGCTAAATTTGATCTCATATGCCCCAAGACGCAGTATCGCCCTCTCTATCGCACCGATTTCGTCTAGTTTGTATTCGCTTAGGTATTTGTTGATATACTCATCAATTTGAGTAAGATTATCATTTATGCCATCAATCAAGCTTAAAGTAAAATCTTTTTGTTTGTTTCTTATCTTTTTTTCTTCCAAAAACTCTTGCAAAAATTTATCATCAAAATCGTTAAGTTCGTAAGAGTATAGTAGTGAAACTACCGCCTGTCTTACTTGATGTCTAGTTGCCATTTTATTTGCCCAAATTTCTATATAAATCCAAAAGCTCTATTACGCTATTCATCGCTTCAAAGCCTTTGTTGCCAGCTTTGCTACCAGCACGTTCGATCGCTTGCTCGATCGTATCGGTAGTTAATACGCCAAAGCTCACAGGTTTTGCATATTTAAGAGTGATATTTGCTATACCTTTTGTTGTCTCAGCACTCACATAATCAAAGTGTGGTGTTGAGCCCCTTATCACCGCTCCCACGCAACACGCTGCGTCAAATTTGCCGCTATTTAGTGCCTTATCTAGTGCCATAGGGATTTCAAATGCCCCAGGAACTAGGATTAAACTTAGGCTGTTTTCATCGCCACCATGTCTAAGGAAGCTATCTTTTGCCCCTTCAACCAATCTATCTGTGATGATATGGTTAAATCTAGAGGCGATTATCGCTACTTTTTCGCTACCATTTAGGGTTAAATTTCCCTCAACTACTTTCATTTTTTCTCCTTATAATATCTTTAAAGCTATTACGCTTATTACTATGATACCTAAACATAGGGATTTGTGAAGTGTGAATTTCTCTTTATCAACTATGGCACCGATAAACACCGCTCCCACTGCACCAATTGCCGTCCAAATCGCATACGCTACGCTCATATGCATATCTTTCATTGCATATCTTAAAAATAACAGTGAAATTCCAAAATTTAGCATTACTATCCAAAAACCTATAAATTTCTTAGTTCTGCCTAGCTTGCTAATTTTAGAGTTCAAAAATATGCCAAAAACCTCTACAATTCCAGCCATCAAAAGTGCTAAACTATGCATTCTCGCCACCTTTTTGAAGCCCATAAATTCCAATTAAAAGTGCTATTATACAACACACTCTTAAAATATCAAACTCTTTTGTGATAAAAATCTCTGTTATAACCACAAAAGTAGCTCCAAGCCCCACATAAAAGATATAAGCTACGCTTGTCGGTAAAAATTTAAAGGAATTTAAGAAAAAATATGTGCTAACTAAAACCGCAATCGCCGTTAAAATGTAGGTTAGATTTGAATCTGCAAATTTCAGCCCATAAACCCACGCACACTCAAAAACTGCACCAATTATTACAAATAAAAAGCCTTTTTTCTTTAAATTTTCTTCCATAAATTAAACACTCCTCTTAAATTTGAAAATTGTTCATTGTACTGTTTTTAACTAAATAAGAATTAAAATTTAGTTATTTTAAATTTTCATATATTTTTTGAGCTAAAATTTTATTATCACTACTTTCAAATATAAACTCTGCAAAGTCTTTGTTTTGTTTACTATTTTTCATTATATTTTTTTATCAGCATTTTTTGGTATTTTTCATCACTTGCCCCACTTCCAAGAGCTCTGTGACAAACAGGACAAAGCTTTGTAAGATTTTCTATCAGATCTAAACTTTTATTTTTACCAAGGCTTATGAAATGGTGAATTTCACTATAATACCACCCTTTTTTAGTAACAAAACTCCTATCTTTAAAATCATATCTGTCTTTGCAAGCCGCACACTCATCTTTTGTAAAAAATTTCATTGCCTTAATTATGCTTAAATCTCTTTTTAAATTTTCACTATCGTTTTTTTCAAAATCAAGTTCTTTTCTAAGTTTTTTGATATCAAATTTACCTAAATTCTCATCATAAATATACTCTTTGTAAAATTCAATCCTATTTGCAAAAGTTCTACTTTTATAACTATTTTGCTCACATATAAAATAAACTATTCTATCTTCAACGCTTTTAACTATATATTTTTCTTTTGTAACTCTTGCTTTATAAATATTCATAACTCCAACTTGTGAAATATACCAGCTAAGGTTTATGCGAGTTGCGAATTTCTTCTGTTTTCTCTCGTTATAAACTGTTTTTGAAGCTCTCTAAAGTTGAAATTTAACACCCAAAGTGGTGTGCTGAAACTATCAAATATAAGCCTAGTGCGTTTTAACTCAAATTCACTATCAAAAAAATAATCCATAGCTAAGAAATTTAGTGTTAAATCCACACTTCCGCGAAGTTCAAAAAAAACCTCTTAGAAATTTCTTTTTATTTTTGCTTAACCCTATTTCATTTATAAAACTACTTGTAATTATCTTAACATATAGCTTTTTTATAAATTTCTCTTTTGTGAGTTTTAAATCATTATCCAAAATAAAAATAAATTCCGCATTTTTATTTATTTTTATTTTTATGCCATTTTTTGATTTCACTTTGATGGTTTAATGAGTTTAAAAATAGCTTTTTGCTTTTTTGGTAGTAAAAATTGTTGGCAAATTTTGACTTTTTATATGTTGATTGAGTGTAGATAAATTTTCCATCATCACTAACTCTAAAAAATCCATAAAATGCACCGTATAAAAAGCTAAATTCATTATTATTCGCTAAAAACTCTGATGCTTTTGTATATTTCATAAAATTTTATCCTTTTTTTATGGTATTTTATCTGTTTTTAATAGAAATTACAATATAATTTTGAGGCAATAAATTTTCGTCCCTCAAATCAATAAAACGGAGCTTTTAAGAATTTTATGTTTAGAATTTTAGATCTTTTTGCGATGCTGGTGGATTTTCATATGGTTTTGAACAAAATGAAGATTTCAAAACACTAATCGGACTTGATTTTAAAAAAGTGCTATCCAAACTTTTAAATTTAATTTTAAAGACGCAAAAGTAATTTGCGGTGATATCACGGATAAAAAGACTAAAACTGAGCTTATAAATTTGTCTAAAAAAACTTAAAATAAATATGATAATAGGGGCCCACCTTGTCAGGGTTTTAGTTTAAAGGGCAAAATTTAGGTCTAAAAGATGAGAGAATTTTTTTTGGAATATTTAAACATTGTAAAAGAGTTAAAACCTGAAATTTTTGTTATTGAAAATGTTAAAAATTTATATAGTGCGGCAAATGGATACTTTAAGATCATTGATAGGATAAAAGAGCTTGGGTGTTTTGTAAATTCTGCCATTTTAAATGCTAAGGATTTTGATGTCGCACAAAATAGAGAGCGAGTTTTTTATCGCTTGTAAAGACAAAATGCTAGATTTTCCAAAGCCACTAAATTTTGAAGTAAGCGTTAGAGATGCGATTAGCGATTTGGCGTATTTACAAAGCGGTGAAGGCGAGATAAATAGCAAGTATAAATTTCCACCCAAAAGTGATTTTCAAAAAAATACAAGGAAAAATTCTCAAATTTTACAATACCACAAAGCTACAAATCACTCCAAAATTGCCCTTGAAAAGCTAAGTATGATACCACCTGAGAGTGGGAAAGAACATCTCCCTGAGATAATGCACGGGAAACAGAAATTTAGCACAACTTGGGGGCGTTTGGTTTGGGATGAGATAAGTCCTACAATTGATACTCGTTTTGATACACCATCAAATGGCAAAAACTCTCACCCTTTTTTAAATCGCTCAATCACCCCACGAGAGGCCGCTAGAATTCAAGGATTTGATGATAATTTTTGATTTTTAGGTAATAAAACAGCAGTTTATAAGCAGATTGGAAATGCAGTCCCACCGCCATTAGCTAAAAATTTAGCTAATGGGATTATTTCGCAGATAAATGAAGAGAAAAAGCACGAAAAAAACTATAAAATTTACAACTCAAAGACTTATACTCTGATAGAGAATTTTATAAAAGATAGCTTAAAAGTTCATCACATCATAACTGACCCTCCATATAATATCTCTCAAAATAACAACTTTTCTACTATGAAAAGCACTAAAAGAAAAGACAGAAATTTTGATGAGTAGGACAGGGATTTTAACCTTTTTGACTGGATAGAAAAATACTCTCAAATTTTAGATAAAAACGGCTCTATGATTGTATTTTGTAGCTATAAATTTATAAGTTTTATCTGTCATTTTATGGAGATGGCTGGTTTAAGTGTTAAAGATATTTTAGTGTGGCAAAAGTCAAATCCGATGCCTAGAAATGTCTCTAGACGATACGCTCAAGATATGGAGTTTGCCATTTTGGCGGTTAAACGCGGGGCAAAATGGACTTTTAACAAGCCAAATGACAGACCTTATCTTAGAGGGTTTTTTCAAACTCCAACAGTTTTAGGAAAAGAAAGAACCATTCACCCAACTCAAAAAAGCCTAAATTTGATGCAAGATATCATCAAAATTCACTCAAATAGTGGCGAAACTATCCTTGATCCATTCATGGGAAGCGGAACAACTGGCGGCGTGGCGTGTTTGAGTTTAAATAGAGACTTTATTGGCGTTGAAATTGATGAAACTTACTATAAAATTGCTAAAAACAGATTGAATAATTATAAAAGTCAAAAAATTTGACTTTTATAATAAATTTTTGTTTATCTTGTTTTTTTGAGATAAGATTTAACTAATTATCCCAAAATCTCTCTAATTTTCAAAGTTTGCTCCACGATATCTGAAAGTTCGCTTAAATTTAGCATATTTGGGCCATCGCAAAGTGCCTCGCACGGATTAATATGTGTTTCATAGAAAAATCCATCTACGCCAACCGCGGCCGCAGCCCTTGCAAGATATGGCACAAATTTCGCGTCTCCACCACTTTTATCGCCCATCGCACTTGGCATTTGAACCGAATGCGTTGCGTCAAAAATCACCGGTGCAAACTCTCTCATAATCGGCAAACTTCTCATATCAACGACTAAATTTCCATAGCCAAAAGTTGAACCCCTTTCGCACAGCCACACGCCATTTTGCTTAGCCACTGCGTAGCCACTCTCGCTTACGCCACGCGTCTCAAGCACCTTTTTAACGCTGTGAACCATCGCATTTGGTGCTAAAAACTGCCCTTTTTTGATATTTATGATGGCTTTTGTTTTAGCAGCCGCTATTAAAAGATCAGTTTGGCGGCACAAAAATGCTGGAATTTGCAAGATATCCGCAACTTCGCTAGCCGCCTTAGCTTGAGAGTTTTCGTGGATATCAGTTAGGATTTTAAAGTCAAATTCTTTTTTTACTTCGCTTAAAATCTCAAGCCCTTTTTCGAGCCCCGGCCCACGAAATGAGCTAATGCTCGTGCGATTTGCCTTGTCAAAGCTACTTTTAAAATAAAACTCAATTCTTTTATCTTCGTTAAATTTCAGTAATTTTTCAGCTACCTTAAAAACCAAATCCTTGCTCTCTATCACGCAAGGTCCTGCGATTAAAATCATTTTATTCATAAATTTCTCCTATTTTTATTTATTTTTATTTTTCTTTGGCAACGCTAATTCCGCTAACTATGACTAAGATTATACCAACTGCTGCGAACAGATTTGGCAAACTATCACCAAGTGCTACGCCGATAATTAGAGTAAAAATTATGTCGCTATAGCTGATAACTGCGACGGTTCCAGCCTTTTTGCTTGCGGCAAAAGATTTGGTAAGGTATGTCTGATACAAAATCCCAGCCCCACCCATGCAGATTATAAAAACCCAACTCACGCCACTTGGAATGACAAATTTTGCAAATGCAAAGTCTAAGTGTTGCGGTATTTCAAATACTGAGCCGATTATTAAAAGTAAAAGTGGCACCAAAGTTCCAATTATCATAAATGCTAAAACTATAACTCTAGTGTCATAATTTTTTCTAAGTTCGTGCACGCTTGTGTAGGCAAGGGCTGCGAATATGCCATTTACTAAGCCCATTGCGTCATTGACTGTGATACCTAAATTTGGTTGCATTATTAGCAAAATTCCAACAAAACCTACCAAAATATAGCCCCAAGTTTTAAAGCTTAAATACTCTTTAAGGAAAATACTACCTATGATAGCGATGAAAATAGGGGCAGTTTTACCAAATGTAAAAGCCTCAGCAAGTCCCATATTTGCGATATTGTAAAAAAATGCAAGCATTGAGGTTATGCCAGCGACACCCCTAAAAATCAAAAGTCCTAATTTTCCGCCTTTTTGATGAATGGTGACTTTTTTGACAGCGATTGCGATCAGCACAAGACCGACTATATTTCTAAAAAACACCACTTCGATGGATGGAATTTCATCGCTTAAAAGCTTACTAAATCCCCCCATAATGGCAAAATACATAGAAGCCATCAGCATATAATAAGCCCCAAGATGTCTTAAGAAAAACGGATTATACATAAATACTCTTTAATACTCTTTGTTAAATTCATACGCGCATTTTAGCGATTTTTTCTTAATTTTAAAGCAAAAATTTGATATAGTTACGCAATTTCATATTTTAAAGGACTAAGATTGCAACAAATCATACTCATTGGCCGCCCAAATGTAGGCAAAAGCAGCCTTTTTAATCGCCTTGCAAATCGCCGTATAGCCATCACTTCTGATATCAGTGGAACTACCCGTGATATCAATAAAGTTGGCATTGAGATCTATGACAAAGAGGCGATTTTGATTGATAGTGGCGGGCTTGATGATAGCAGTGAGATTTTTATAAAAGTCAAAGAAAAGACCCTAAATGACGCGAAAAAGGCTGATATTATTTTGTTTATGGTTGATGGCAAGATGATGCCTGATGATGAGGATAAAAAGATCTTTTATTCTCTTTTAAAACTCAAAAAGCCAACCGCACTTGTGATAAACAAAATCGACAGCCAAAAAGATGAAAGTAGGGCGTGGGAATTTGATGAGTTTGGCTCCCCAAATACCTTTAATATCTCAGTTAGCCACAATAGTGGAATTGATGAGTTAAAAGAGTTTTTGTATCCTCTTTTGGATGCCTCTTTAAAGCCTGATGATGAGGAAAATTTAGATGATTTGCTTCAAAATTACGACGAAAATGGTGAGCTTAAATTTGATGAAGATTTTGAAAACAAAAATATCAAAGTAGGCATTATAGGGCGAGTAAATGTTGGCAAATCAAGCCTTTTAAACGCCCTAGTCGGTCAAGATAGATCAGTTGTTAGTAGCGTTGCAGGAACTACGATTGATCCAGTAAATGAGAGCTTTGTTTATAATGGCAGAGTGCTTGAGTTTGTCGATACTGCGGGCATTAGAAGGCGTGGCAAGATTGAAGGGATTGAGAGATTTGCACTAAATAGAACTTCTAAGGTGCTAGAAAATGCAGATGTGGCACTTTTGGTTTTGGACGCGAGTATGCCTTTTAACGAGCTTGATGAGAGGATTGCAGGGCTTGGGGCAAAACATGAGCTTGGAATAATAATCGTGTTAAACAAATGGGATGAAAGCTCAATGGAATTTGACGAGATGGTAAAGATTATCAAGGATAAATTTAAGTTTTTAAGTTATGCACCAATTATTAGCGTGAGTGCGACAGCTAAAAAGCGAATTCACAAAATTTATCCGTTGATTTTAAGAGTTTATCAAAACTACACACAAAAATTTCAAACTTCAAAACTCAATGAGTTTTTCAAAGAGATTACGACTATTCATCCGCTTCCGCACGAAAGAGGCAAGGTTGTCAAAATTTACTACGCTGCTCAGTTTGGCTTTGCACCGCCCAAAATCGCTCTTATAATGAATCGCCCAAAATCGCTTCATTTTAGCTACAAAAGGTATATCATTAATAAAATACGCGAAAGATTTGATTTGGAAGGCTCGCCTGTAGTATTAATCCCTAAAAAAAGAGGTGAGAGTGATGAAGAAAAGTGAAAATATAGTGCTTGTAGGATTTATGGGTGTTGGCAAAGGCACCATCGCAAGAGCCCTAAGCAAAGAGATAGGGTATTTTGCACTTGATTGCGATGATATGATAGAGTCAGCCAAAAATAAAAAAATAAGAGAGATTTTTGAAGAAGAGGGTGAAGAGAGTTTTAGGCAGATAGAAAAAAAATTAGCCAAATTTTTACAAAACAATATAAAAGGAGCGATAATATCTACAGGTGGCGGATTTTATTCTACACCAAATATCAAGCAAATAGGCAAGATTATCTATCTTAGATCAAACTTTGACGCAATTTATGATAGGCTTATCAAAAGCCCAAATTCTGATAAAAAAATCGCTAAACGCCCACTTTTACAGGACTTAAACAGAGCCAAAGCCCTACACGACAAAAGAGACCCACAGTATCAAAAAATTGCTGATATTATTATAGATGTTACAGATAAAAGCCCAAAAGAGATTGTTCAAAAAATCAAAAAATCACTAAAAGAGAGTAAAAAAGGAGAGAAATGAGAACTTTAACAGGACTTCAGCCATCAGGCAAACTTCACCTAGGAAATTATTTTGCGAGTATTAAGCAGATGGTAGAGGCACAAAACAAAGGAAATGAGCTTTTTATGTTTATTGCAAACTATCACGCGATGACTTCGGTAAGTGATGCGTGGAAGCTAAAAGACGCGACTTATGACGCAGCAGCAGCGTTTCTAGCCCTTGGGATAGATCCCGAGAAATCCACATTTTGGGTGCAAAGCGATGTCAAAGATGTGCTTGAGCTTTACTGGATTTTAAGCGGATACACGCCGATGGGACTGCTTGAGAGAGCACACGCCTATAAAGACAAAATCGCCAAAGGCTTTGAAACCAAACACAACCTTTTTAGCTATCCGGTGCTGATGGCGGCTGATATATTACTATATGGGGCAGATGTCGTGCCTGTTGGAAAAGATCAAATCCAGCATGTTGAGATTGCCCGCGATATTGCACTTAAGTTTAACAACGCTCACGGCGAGATTTTTACTATGCCTGAAGCTTTGGTTAGCGAAAATGTTGCCACAGTCCCTGGAACAGATGGTGCTAAGATGAGTAAAAGCTATGGCAATACAATTGATATTTTTGCAGACGCTAAAACCCTAAAAAAGCAGATTTTATCCATCGTTACCGCTTCAGAGCCGCTTGAAGTACCAAAAGAGTGGAGAGAGTGCAATGTCTATAATATCGCAAAGCTTTTCTTGGATGAGAGTGGCCAAAAAAAGCTTCAAGCTAGATATGAACGTGGTGGTGAAGGGCACGGACACTTTAAAATGTATCTAAATGAGCTAGTTTGGGAGTATTTTAAAGAAGCAAGGCAAAAGTATGAATACTACTCAAATCACAGAGACGAGCTTGATGAAATTTTATCCATCGGGGCAAATAAAGCTAGCAAAATCGCAAAAGATACGATGGAAAAAGTAAGAGAGGTTACTGGAATTTATAGATGAATTTATAGTCAATAATTTTTAGCACCATAATATAAATTGGATTTATCGGTGAATTTTAAGATAAATCCAAGATAAATTTACCTTTGTATTTGATGCAACTTTATCTTAAAAATTCTTACAAATTTTGAGCTAAATCAATAAAATTTTTTAGAAATTTTGATAATATTTTTCAAATTTAAATTAAAGGAGCTGTATGCAAGCAATCTATCCTTATGCTCAAATTATTCATCTAATTTGTGCGATAATATTTGTAGGATTTTTGTTTTTTGATGTGGTGATTTTTGGTATCGCCAAAAGATATATGCCGTCTGAAGTGGCTAAGAGTGCAAAAATGGCAATTAGCAAAACCGTCATAAAGATTATGCCAATTTGCGTGTTTTTGCTAATAATTACTGGTGGAATGATGATGAGTAGCTGGGTAAATAGCGATATTGGCTACTTTGGGACAAATTTACAAAAGCTTTTTATGTTAAAAGTGTTTCTTGGGTTAATGCTATTTTTGATAGTTTTGGTGACATTAACTTGTAAATTTATTCTAAAAAGACCCGCACCATTTGGCGATATTCACAAATATGTTTTGTGCGTAGCGTTTGTGATAGTTTTGATTGCAAAAATTATGTTTTTGGTGTGAAATTTACAAATTAATTTTAAACTATATCTCATTTAAAGTTAAATTTTGGTAGAATTATAGCTTTAAAACTTGGAGAGAGATATGATAAATTTAAGATTGATTGAGACAAATTTTGATGAGTTTAATCGCAAACTCATCGCCAAAAAAGTTTCTGCGGATACTCTTAAAATCCTACTTGAGAGCTACAATGAACTAAAAAATGCTAAAGGTGAGCTTGAAGAGCTTCAAGCCTTGCAAAACTCAAAAAGCAAAGAACTTGGCATAAAAGCTAGAAATGGCGAAGATATTACTACTCTTAAAAGTGAGCTAGAAGTGAACAAACACACCATTCACGATGCAAATACTAAGGTGAAATTTTTTGAAGATAAGCTTAATTCTTTAGCTTCAGCGGTGCCAAATATTATAGATGATGATGTCCCTTTTGGCGAAGATGAGAGTGGGAATGTCTGTATAAAAACCGTGCTTGAGCCAAGAGTTTTTGACTTTACACCAAAAGAGCATTTTGAGCTTGGCGAAGAGCTTGGGTGGCTTGATTTTGAAAGAGGCGTGAAGCTTAGTGGGAGTAGATTTACTGCAATAAGAGGGCTTGGTGCAAGGCTAAATATGGCACTGATAAATTATATGATAGATTTTAACTCATCTCGTGGATTTGAGCTTATAAATTTACCATTTTTGGTGAAAAATGATATTCTTTATGGTACAGGTCAGCTTCCAAAATTTAAAGATGATCTCTACAAGGTCGATGATGAAGAGAGTGAGCTTTATCTCATCCCAACAAGCGAAGTTACAGTGACAAATTTATACAATGACGAGATTTTAAACGCTGAGGATCTGCCTAAGAAATTTACTAGCTACAGTCACTGCTTTAGAAAGGAAGCTGGCTCAGCAGGACGCGACACAAGGGGGATGATTCGCCAGCACCAGTTTGAAAAGGTTGAGTTGGTCTCTATTGCAAAGCCTAGTCAGAGTGATAAGGTATTTGAAGAGATGTTAAGCTGTGCGAGCGATCTTTTAACAAGCCTAGGATTACCACACCGTCATATGCTACTTTGTAGTGGGGATTTGGGATTTAGTGCGGCAAAAACTGTGGATCTTGAAGTTTGGCTTCCAGGTCAGGGCAAATACAGAGAAATTAGCTCAGTGTCAAATTGTCGCGATTTTCAAGCAAGAAGAGCTAAAATCCGCTTCCGTGATGGTAAGAAAAATAGCCTAGTGCACACTCTAAATGGCTCAAGCCTAGCAGTTGGCAGAACTCTAATTGCGGTGATGGAAAACTACCAGCAAAAAGATGGAACTATCGCTATCCCAGAAGTGCTTAAAAAATATATGTAGAGCTAAATGGCAAGAGAGGCTAAGCGAGTTTTAGAGCTTTTAAAAGCTCTGCTAGAGAGCAAAAAGTTAGCTATCAAGATATGCGAAATAGCCCACTTTAGCTAAAAGATAATGGCGAAATTTATGACCTTAAAACTATGCAAAGAGATATAAAATCAGTTGGTGAGTTTTTGAATGAAAATGGCTACAAACTTCAAAGCTCTATCCAAAACGCCAACAAAGTATTTTATATCTTAAACAAAGATGAAATTTCGTAAAATTTATCTTTTTACAATGCAGTAAATAATGACGAATTAGAGCTAACTACACTTTTATGCGCCTTTGTCGCCAATAGTAGCATTTCTGATATATTTATTAAGGATGAAAAACTCAAAGCTAAATTTGACAAAATTATTAATAATAAATCAAGATATTATAAATTTGTTAGCAAACCACTTGAAAATTTTAAAAACTCAAATTTACTTAAGCAGATAGAAAATATCATAGCTAGTAGGCAGAAAATTTCTATAGAATATAGACTAGATAATTTAGAGACTTTAAAAGAGTTGGTTTGCCCTTATAGGATAATTTTTATCAATGAAAACTTCTATTTTGCTTGCTACTCTTTGAAAAAAGAGCAGTTTTCTCTATTTAGAATAGGGCAAATTCTATCAATTCACAAAGAACAAGAGACCTTTCAACTAAATTATGATTTGCTTGATTTTATAGAAAATCATATACAAACACCTTACTCAAAATATACCAAGGATTTTAGAAAAAGCTTAATAAATGTTCGCATAAAAGTAGATAGCAAAAAAGCTAAATATTTTAAAATGAAAAAGTTTTTTACTTCTCAAGTTGAAGAGAAAACCAAAGATAATGGTGATTTGATACTCAGATATACTTTTACCGCCTTAATGAAATAGAGCCTTTTATCCTTAGTTGGTTACCTTTTATTGAAGTTTTAGAACCAAAAAAGTTAAAAGAAAATATCAAAAATAGACTTCAAAATTATATTTAAATTACCAAAAATTTTCAAAACGACAAATTGTGTCTAGTAATTAGCATATAATTTCTCAAAACAAAAAAAAGGAGAAGTTATGAAAATTACAGAAAAAGAGATCGAATTAGTTATCAAAGCTGCCAAAGAGATTGTTAGACTACTTGTCGCAATCACTATACTTGTTAGGGAGACCAAAAAAATGAAAAGAGACAAACTATCTTAAAAAGTTTTAAAAAAGAGATAAAGTTATCAACAAGAGTTGTCAAATCAAAAAAATCTACTCTAAAAAGGATAGGTTTTAGCCAAAAATATTAAAATGGCTAATTTTGACCTGTAAATTTATAAATAAAAGTAAAATTTTTTTATCTATATTAATGTATAATTCAAAAATCAAACAAAGGAATCTTCATGAAATTAATAGCTACTTTGGGAAATTCAAAAAACAAATATAAATTTTTGTAAAATGCAAAATTTTATATTATCTTAGGAATTTTAAATGTTACGATATGCGATTCTAAGCGTTGTTGGCATTGATATCACTCCAAATGTCGATTTTGTGGGATCCGCACTTCGTGGTTGCCTTGGATATGCCCTTAGAAAGACGGTTTGCGTTTTTCCACTGCTTGATTGCAAAAAATGCGAAAAATCAACGCGTTGCCCTTTTTTAAGATTTACGAAAACAGCGACAAAAGCCCAAATATCCGCCTTGAAATCGCACAAAATGGCAGTTTTGATTTTAGAATTTATCTTTTTGAAGAGATGAGCGAATTTATTCCTTATTTTATCGTCGCGTTTGAAAATATGCAAAATATCGGGCTTGGGCGTGAAAAAAAAAGAAATTTCATTTTGAAAAAATTTTGCTAAATGGCAAGGTAATTTATGAAAATGCAGTTTTGCTTGATAAAAATTTTAAAACGCTAAATTTTAGCCCAAAAATGGACGAAAGTAGCGTTAGAGTGAGTTTTCAAACGCCTTTAAGAGTAAAACAAAACACTAAATTTCTTAAAAATATTGACCAAATTTCCTTTTAAGAAGTATAAAAAGACGGTTAAATATCATCAAAAATATTGATGAAAAGATAAATTTCACGCCGAAATTTAGGGAATTTAAGCAAAATATTAGATTTTATCAACTCCAAGCAAGAAAACTTCCGCTTCTATAAGCAAGATGAATTGTCTCTGAATGTCTAATAGTATTAATTAGCATTTAGTTGAATTTGTTATAAACTCATTGTGCAAGCAGAATATGATAAAAATTTACATTCAGTATTTTTGTTACAATATCACTT
>JALFKC010000016.1 GCA_022775765.1 Campylobacter sp.
GGTTTGTGGGTTTGTGGGTTTGTGGGTTTGTGGGTTTGTGGGTTTGTGGGTTTGTGGGTTTGTGGGTTTGTGGGTTTGTGGGTTTGTGGGTTTGTGGGTTTGTGGGTTTGTGGGTTTGTGGGTTTGTGGGTTTGTGCGGGGTATGAAAATTTGGACTTTTGTCTTAATAAAGCGGATTTAAAACTGCTAATTTGAGAGTTAAATTTGAGAGTTCTGCGACTTAAAATTTTATAAATTTATCACTATACAATGATTTTTTACCTAGTGAAATTTGTATTTATATTAAACAAAGCCCAAATCGGATTGCAAACTGCACAAATATATCGATTTTTAGTGTTTTAAATGCCAGAATTTTAAAACCATTTGCCAAATTTAACCGGTCAAATTCCAAATCAGCAAATATAAATTTTCAAAACAAATCAAATTTGAGCTAAAATTTGTTTGATTTTCTCAGGGTCTTTAAGCCCATTTTCATCCTCTACAAGACTATTGATATCTATGGCGTATGGATTATAGCTAGCTGCAAGCTTAGCGTTATGAGTGCCTATTCCGCCGGCTAAAACAAACGAAAGTGGCGACAAATCTTTAAGCAAATCCCACTCAAAACTCCTGCCATTTCCGCCAAGATTTGTTCCTTTTGTATCAAAAAGCACTCTATCAAAAAGAGCGTTTAAATCTTGCAAATTAGGAAGAGCGTCTTTGATACTAAAAACTTTCCAAATCTCTACAAATTCGCTTTGCAAGTTTTGCCTTAAATCCTCACTATAGCCCCCATAAATTTGAGCTATATTAAGGCCTGCATTTTTGCACGCTGATAGGATTTCTGCTTCACTCATTTCCCCGAAAACACCCACGCATTTTTTACCGTGGCTTTTGGCGATTTGTGAGATTTCGCTAGCTGTTGCTATATCAACTCGCCTTTTTGAGGGGGCAAATATCACCCCCATAAAATCCACATCCAAACTCGCTACGCTTAGGGCTTCATACGCACTTTTTATCCCGCAAACTTTGACTTTTATAGGGCTTTTCATAAAAATCCTTATTTCTCATAATTTTCAAAGAAATTCCATACTTTTTTGCTCTTTATCGCCTCAAGTATGATAGGTTTCGCCTCCATTGGACTTGCTACTTTATCAGCACAATATAGTCCAAACATCGCATTTAGCACCACGATATCAAGCTTTGGGCCGTCGATTTGGCCACGCAAGGTCGCCTTTAAAATCTCAGCATTAGTCGTTGCGTCCCCACCCTCAACATCTTTGTGAAACGCCCTTCTAAAGCCAAATTGCTCTGGATTGACGCTATATTCGATGATTTTGCCATCTTTTACTTCGTGGATTAGAGTTTCATCGCACAGGCTAATCTCATCCATTCCATCCATCCCATGCACCACAAGGGCGTGTTTTCTGCCAAGAAGCATTAGGGTTTTTGCCATTAGCTCATTGACCTCTTCAAGGTAGTTGCCAGCTACTTGATAGGTTAGATCTAAGTTTGGATTAAGAAGTGGGCCTAGGATATTAAAGACTGTGCCTATGCCAAGTCTATTACGCACCTCTTTAACCTCAGCTGTGATTTTGTGAAAGAGTGGGGCGTGAAAAAACGCAAGGCCGTTTTTGGCGATTAGGTTTTTGTTCTCTTTTATGCTTTTACTCATAGGAATTCCTAATGCCTTTAGCGTATCGCTACTGCCTGATTTGGATGTAACTGCCATATTGCCGTGTTTGGCTACTTTAACGCCAAGGCTCGCTAAAATAAAAGCGGTGGTAGTTGATACATTGATGGTTTTTAGCTTATCGCCGCCAGTGCCAACTATGTCAAAATATCCGCTGTCATCTCTGTAGGTTACTGAGTATTTTAAGATATTTTTAACTAAAGCCGCAAGTGAGTCTGGATACAAACTCTTTTCGCTAATAAGCACCAAAAGTCCGGCGAGTTGGACTATATCGTAGTCTTTGTTTGCAAGGCTTTCGCATATTACTTCATAGTCTGAGCTATCAAGCGGATAGCCTTTTTGAAGTTTTGTCATATATGGGGCATAATTTGTCATACTGTTTTTACTCTCCTTATTAAAATTTATGAAATTCTCTATGATTTTTTTGCCATACTCACTAAAATAACTCTCAGGGTGAAACTGCACCCCAAAAATCGGCTTAAATTTGTGTCTATAAGCCATCACCACGCCATCATCTAAGCTTCTTGCGCTTACTTCAAGGCAAGGTGGCAACTCATCAACATATAACGAATGATATCTCATCACGCTAAATTTATCACTAAGTCCTTTAAAAAGGTCATCCTTACTCAAAATCTCTATTTCTGAGGTTTTGCCGTGTTTTGGAACTTTAAGCTGTTTGATTTTGGCCCCAAAGACTAGCCCAATGGCTTGATGACCTAGACAAACCCCAAGAATAGGGATATTTAGATCAGCTCTTAGAATTTCTAGGCAAACTCCGCTGTCTTTTGGGTGTTTTGGTCCAGGGCTTAAAACTATGTGAGTTGGGTTTAGCTCTTTTATCTCATCAAGGGTGATTTTGTCGTTTCTAACGCACATTACACTATCGCTACTCATCTGCTTAATATACTGATATATGTTATAGACAAATGAGTCATAATTGTCAATTATAAGTATCAATTTTGTTCCTTTGCAAGCTCTTTTATAACCTTAAAGCAGGAATTTCTTTTGTTGCAAATTTCATCATATTCATTTGTGGCTTTGCTATCATATACTATTCCAGCCCCAGCTCCGATGAACGCTTTGCTACCGCTAAATATGGCTGAGCGAATAAGAATAGCCATCTGTGCGTCACCATTAAAGTGCCAAAATCCAAGCCCGCCGCCATAAATTTCCCTATCATAGCTCTCAAGTTCATTGATGATCTGCATTGCTCTAATTTTAGGACTTCCACTTAGTGTTCCAGCTGGGAAAATCGACTTAAATGCATCAAATGCGTCAAATTTAGTATCAATCTTGCCTCTAACTTCGCTAATTATATGCATTACACTTTCGTATTTTACTACGCTCATTGCCTTGCTAACGCTTACTGAAGTGGGCTTTGCAACGCGGCTGATATCGTTTCTAGCTAGGTCTATTAGCATTTTGTGCTCGGCTAGCTCTTTTTCATCTCTTAAAAGCTCATTTTTAAGCTTTTCATCTTCGGTGGCGTCCTTGCCCCTTTTTCTAGTTCCTGCGATTGGGGCTACAAAAATAGTGCCATCTCTTAGTTCAAACACTAGTTCAGGGCTACTTCCAACCACATCACCAAACTCGGTAGGGAAGTGAAACATATATGGACTTTGGTTATTTTGCTTTAGTCTTTCATAGAAATCAAGTGAGTTTAGATCTGTCTCAACGCTTAGAATTTCACCCAAAACCACCTGAAATACATCCCCTTTTGCTATGTAATCTTTGGCTTTAGCTATCATATCTGTAAAATGAGCTTTTTCATCTTCTAAATTTGTGAGAATTTTGTAGGAATACTCTTTTACCAGCTCTATTTTAGGGGGTAAATTTTCTAAGGTTTTTTCTAGGTCTTTATTTTCATCACCATAAATTGTGTAAATTTTACTCATCTTATCGTAGTGTAGATATGAAGTCGCATTGGCGTAGTAAAAATTTGGAAAGTTATAAAGGCGGTTTTTATTTCCCCCTATAACTTCAATGGTTTTAACTATATCATAACTCATCACGCCAAAAAGCCCAGCAAATGGTGAAATTTGGCGAGTTTTGTATCTATCAAAAATCTCTTTTAGCTCACCCAAGCTCTCACCACCAAAATACGCACAGTTAATTCCGACGATAACTTGCCTCTCATCTTCTGCAAGGTAGCTATTTGGGTAGAGTTTTAAAATCTCTTTGTAATAAAAAATCGGTTTTTTTAAAAGCATAACTCATCCATAAAATAAATTTAAAAATTATATTGTAAAACTGCTTTATTAACTCTTAGCGGTTATGCAAATTTTAACTTAACTTTGCTAAAATGTGAGATTTTTAAAATAGAAAGTTGATTATGCAAGATTTTTTAATATTTATAGTTTTTGGCGTATTTGTTGGATTTTGTGGCGGATTTTTTGGAATAGGCGGGGGCACGGTTGCGGTGCCTTTGATGATGAGTTATGGATTTGATATCAAAACTGCAGTTGGAATTTCAATCTTTCAAATGCTATTTAGCTCGGTTTTTGGCTCATATGTCAATTACAAAAGTGGCAGACTTAAAATGAGTAGTGGCATTTTTGTAGGGCTTGGTGGATTTGCTGGGGCGTCTTTGAGTGGCTTTATAGTAACTGCAGTCCCTGAAATTGTACTAGAAGTTGGGCTGATGTTGGCTTTGCTTACTGCAATTATTAAAATGTTTAGAGCAAATGTAAATTTAACCCCAAAGCCTATGCCATCAAATTTAACGCTTTTTATTATAGGGCTGATAATTGGTGCGTTTGCCATAAGTATGGGTATTGGTGGGGCTATGTTTTTAACGCCTGTGCTTGTGGGATTTTTGGGTGTGGATATCAAAAAAGCTGTTTCAATGGGGCTATTTTTTGTTATGTTTAGCTCGCTTAGTGGCTTTGTATCTTTAGCGATTAATGGGCATGTAGATTACCCAGCTGGCCTAATGCTAGGAATTGGAAGTTTGGTTGGGGTGTTTTTTGGTGTGAATGTAGGTAGCCGTATTAGCAAAAATGCCCAAAAAGGCTGGCTTTTGGTGCTTTATATAAGTATGTTTTTATTGACTTTAAAAGAGGTAGTATTATAGATGAATGACTATATAGAAGTTTATGGTGCAAGAGACCATAACCTTAAAAATATAAATTTAAAAATTCCCAAAAATAAGCTTGTAGTTTTTACAGGCCTTAGTGGGAGTGGCAAGAGTACGCTTGCGTTTGGCACGCTTTATAGCGAAGGACAAAGGCGTTACATAGAAAGCCTTAGTTCATACGCAAGACAGTTTTTGGATAGAGTGGCAAAGCCTGATGTCGATAAGATAATAGGACTAACCCCAGCAATTGCGATAGATCAAAAGACAACTTCTAAAAACCCTCGCTCAACCGTGGGAACTATCACTGAAATTTATGATTATCTAAGGCTTTTATACGCTAGGGTTGGCACCCAACACTGCCATAAATGTGGCAAGCCGATATCAAAAATGAGTGCAAGTGATATCATTGGTGAAATTTTAAAACTTCCTGATGGGGCTAAAATCATCATCTACGCCCCCATCGCAAGAGAGAAAAAGGGAAGTTTTAGCGACACAATCCAAAGCCTTAGAGAAAAAGGCTTCATAAGAGCACAGATTGATGGCGTGATGGTTAGACTTGATGAAGAGATAGAGCTAAGCAAGACCAAAAAGCACACCATAAAAGCCATCATCGATAGGGTTAGTGTAAGCGAAGAGAACTCATCAAGGATTGCTGATGATATAGAAAAAGCCTTAAGTGAGAGTTTTGGCGAAGTTGAGATCGATATCACAAACGCTGATGAGCTAAATTTGGCAAATTCACATATTCACTATAGCGAGCATATGGCCTGTTTTGATTGTAAGATTTCATTTACGCCACTTGAGCCTCTTAGCTTTAGTTTTAATTCGCCAAAAGGTGCGTGTGGTGATTGCGATGGGCTTGGGATAAAATTTACCCTTGATCTAAACAAAATCATAGATGAGGCTTTAAGTGTTGAAAATGGTGCTATAAAGATAATGTATGGGTTTTTTAAGAGCTATTATTTTAAGTTTCTTATGGCATTTTGCGAACAAAACGACATTAATACTCGCACCCCTTACGAAGAGTTAAGTGATGATGAGAAGAGAATTTTGCTCTATGGCAATGCAAATCCAGTGGAATTTATGTGGAAAAGGCATAAAATTTCACGCACATTTGAGGGCGTAATACAGATGGCATACAATATGCTAAAAGACGAAAAAGACCTTGAAAACTATATGAGTGAGAAAATTTGCCCTAGTTGTGGTGGATTCAGGCTTAGACCTGAGAGTTTGGCAGTAAAAGTCGCAGGACTTGGGATTGGCGAAGTAATTAGTATGAGTATAAAAGAGTGCGTGAAATTTTTTGATGATGAGAAAAATTTCGCAAATTTTAGCTCAACTGAGGCGAGCATTGCAGCCCCTATTTTAAAAGAGATCAAAGAGAGGCTATATTTTTTAAATGATGTTGGGCTTGGATATCTAACCTTAGGCAGGGACGCTAGAACGATAAGTGGTGGCGAAGCTCAAAGAATTCGCATAGCCTCTCAGATAGGAAGTGGTCTAAGTGGGGTTATGTATGTGCTTGATGAACCTAGCATAGGTCTTCACGAAAGAGACACTTTAAAACTCATTAAAACTCTAAGAAATCTACAAAGCAAAGGAAACTCAGTCATTGTGGTAGAACACGACAAAAAAACCATCCAAGAGGCTGATTTTATTGTAGATATCGGACCTTTAGCGGGTGAGGGTGGCGGTAGGATAGTCTATAGCGGGGACTACAAAGGTCTTTTAAAAAGCGACACCGTCACAGCAAAATATCTAAATAACGAAAAAACCATCAACTACTACGCCAATAGATCTCAAAAAGAGTGGATAGAGCTAAAAAATGTAAATATCAATAATATCAAAAACTTAAGCGTTAAATTTCCACTCTCAAATTTAGTTGGAATCACAGGGGTTAGTGGAAGTGGCAAAAGCTCACTCATACTTCAAACTCTTCTTCCAACAGCACTAGAGCAGTTAAACAGAAGCAAAAAAGCAAGAAAAGTAAAAGGTACAAATATCACAGGGCTTGAAAAGCTTGATAAGGTTATCTATCTTGACCAAAGCCCAATAGGTCGCACACCAAGAAGCAATCCCGCCACCTACACAGGAGTGATGGATGAGATAAGGGTGCTTTTTTCGCAAACAAAAGAGGCTAAGATTAGAGATTATAAGCCAGGGCGTTTTAGCTTTAATGTAAAAGGTGGCAGGTGCGAAAAATGCAGTGGCGATGGTGAGATAAAGATAGAAATGCACTTTTTGCCTGATATCAATGTAGTTTGTGACGCGTGTGGTGGAGCTAGATACAACGCTCAAACCTTAGAGATTAAATACCGTGGCAAAAATATCGCTGATGTGCTAAATATGAGTATCGATGAAGCTTTAGAGTTTTTTAGGGCTGTCCCAAAGGTGTTTAATAAGCTAAAAACTATGCAGGATGTAGGGCTTGGCTATGTCACTCTAGGCCAACCTGCAACCACTCTAAGTGGTGGCGAAGCTCAAAGGGTAAAACTCGCAAAAGAGTTAAGCAGAAGCGACACCGGTAAAACCCTCTATATCCTTGATGAGCCAACTACGGGGCTACATTTTAGCGATGTGGATAAATTAGTTGGGGTATTTAACAACCTAGTAGAGCTTGGCAACTCGGTTTTTGTAATCGAACACAATATAGATGTGATTAAAAATTGCGATTATCTCATAGATATGGGGCCAGAAGGTGGCGATATGGGTGGCAAAGTCATCGCAAAAGGCACGCCAATTGAACTAGCTAAAAACTACAAAAAAACTGGCTCATATACGGGCGAGTTTTTGAGCTATGAGTTTGAGAACACAAAATGAGAGTATTTTTGATAGATGCTGAAAATGTGAATTTTGAACTTTTTATCAAAAGTAGAGAGTTTAAAGATGATGATGCGTTTTATATAGTTGGCAATGAAACTCTTAAATTTAGCCTATATACGCTTAAGTTTTTGCAAGACAAGAGATTTAAAATCTACTACTTTAGTGGAGCGGATAAAAATTACGCTGATAAGATAATATTTACGATTTTGGGGGCTGTAATAGGCAAGGATGAGTTTAGGCGGGCTAAATTTTATATCGTTAGCAACGATAGTATATTTGCATTTTTGGATTACACTGAGATTTTGTTTGACAAAAAAGTAGAAAATATCAAATTCACAAATTCTCTAAATTTAACCCCTGCAAAGTTAGTTAGCTTTAATAAAGAATTTGATATAAAAAATATCTATAAAAAGTATGAAATTGATATCAAAGCCCTAAAAAGCGATAATTCACAAATGGGCGATCTTCACAACGCTTTGGTTAAAAAATTTGGAATGCAAATTGGAAAAGAGCTTTATAAATTTATCAAATCTGGAATTTGATGAGGTTTGCCTAAATTCTTAATTTAGGCAAGTGATTTTAGTTTTTTGGCTCTACGCTTATCTCTTTGCCTTCAATTACAATTGCAGCGTAGCGAGATGAAAAATGTACGGAAGTATCGCCATTTTCAAGGTAAATTCCACTTCCAGCTGGGGCTCGTTTTAGATAATACTCATTGCCAAAAGTATCGACGAGCTTTGCAGTTTCAAAGTTGTCAGTTGAAGTGAGCTTATAAAGCCCATTTTCATCATCAACAAAGAGTTGAAGTTGAATATTTTGCGAGAACTCACCATTTGGCGTGGCGTTTGAGTTAGAACTAGAACACCCACTTAGTAGCAAAAGTGAGGCAAAAATAGTCAAAAAATATCTTGTCATTTGATCTCCTTAATGATAAAAATGATAAATTTGGCTAATTATACAAGTTTTTTTTAAAATTTGGCTTTAAATTTGGTATGATTACAAAAATAGAAGGATAAATATGAAAACTTTAACAATTATTGACACATTTGGATTTTTTTTTAGGCTTTATTATGCGATGCCATATCTTCAAAGTAGTGATGGCAAGCCAAGTGGAATGGTGAATGGCTTTGCAAATTTTATAAATTCTCTTAAAAAAGATTATCCAAGCGATTATCTAATTTTCGCCCTTGATAGCAAAGGCAAAACCTTTAGAAGCGATATCGACAAAAACTACAAAACCAACCGCAAGGCCCCGCCAAAAGAGTTAAAAGAACAGCTTGTGGTTTGCATAGATATGATAGAAAAGATGAATCTTTGTTCATATAGCAAAGAAGGATACGAAGCTGATGATATCATTGCAAGTGCGGTTAAAACCCTAAAAAATGAAGATATCCAAATTCACATCGTCACTCACGACAAGGATCTTTATCAGCTGATTGATGATAAGGTTAGCATTCTCTCGCCGTCCAAAAAAATCCTTTATGGCAAGGATGGTTGTTTTGAAAAATTTGGGGTTTATCCTAATCAGATTAGGGATTTTTTAGCAATCTCTGGCGATAGTGCGGATAATATTCCCGGCGTAAAAGGCATAGGCGATAAGGGAGCTAAAAAACTTCTTGATGAGTGGGGGAGCTTGGACGCTATTTATGAGAATATCGACAAACTTCCGCCCAATAAACAAAAAGAGTATCTAATAAACGGCAAAGAGAGTGCCTATATTAGCAAAAAACTCATCACGCTTTATGATGGGCTTGAGTTGCCAGAGATTGAAAACTCAAAATTTCCTAACACCAATCCACTTCTTAAAATCACAGATATTTTAGAGAGCTATTCGCTAAATAGGCTTTTAAATACGCTGAATATTAGCGTGGATAGTGGCAAAAAAGAAAGTGAGTTTAATCATCATCTTTTAAACGATGAAGATGAACTTATGAAAATAGTTAATGAATTAAAGCCAGATACAAAGGTTGCTTTTGACACTGAGACAAATAGCCTTGATACAAAGGTGGCAAAAGTCGTAGGATTTTCGTTCTGTTTTGGTGGTAAAAATGCGTATTATGTCCCTATAAATCACTCATATTTAGGCGTTTCAAAGCAGGTTAGCTCTGACATGGCAAAAAGTGCGGTTGAGAAAATTTATCAGAGTTTTGTGATAGGGCACAATTTGAAATTTGACTTTGAAATAGTAAGAAATAATTTCGGGCTTGATGAGCCACAAAACTACGCTGATACGATGATTTTGGCGTGGCTTAGCGATCCAGGAAGTGCGGTTGGAATGGACGCATTAGCCAAAAAACTCTACAATTATGAGACGATTAAATTTGAAAGTATGGTAAAAAAAGGCGATAATTTTTCAAGTGTTGAGCTTACAACTGCTTCTAAATATGGCTCACAAGACGCGTGGATAACGCTTAGATTTTACCATACTTTTGAGAATTTGCTTGAGCCAAAACTTCTCAAAATCGCCTCGACTTATGAGTATAAATTTATCAATGTCATTAGGCATATGGAAAGAGTTGGCATTGAGATTGACCGCATAAAACTTAGAGCTATGATAGAGCAAAATGACGCTAAAATCAAAGCTTTGACTAATGAAATTTACGATTTAGTAGGTGAGAGATTTAATCTTAATTCAACAAAACAGCTTGGCGAAGTGCTCTTTGAAAAACTTAATCTTCCAACCAAGAAAAAAACCAAAACTGGCTATAGCACCGATGAGAGCGTGCTAAACTCGCTTAAGGATTTACACCCTGTAATAACTCGTATTTTGGATTATAGAGAGATTTACAAACTTCAAAGCACCTATTGTGAGCCACTTTTAAATCTTGCAAGAAATGATGATGAGAGTAGAATTTACACAAGCTTTTTGCAAACTGGAACTGCAACCGGCAGACTCTCATCCAAAAATCCAAATTTACAAAATATCCCAGCTCGTGGAAGTATGGCAAAGGATATAAGAGACTCTTTTGTTGCAAAAGATGGCTATAGCTTTGTAGGTCTTGATTATTCGCAGATTGAGCTTAGGTTGTTAGCACATTTTAGTATGGATGAGGCGTTGGTTGAAGCGTTTAAAAACGGCGAAGATATTCACACAAGAACGGCGATTAATATCTTTGGCGAAAGCGATAGTGTTAAAAGAGCGATTGCAAAAAGTATAAATTTTGGGCTTATTTATGGAATGGGTGCTAATAAACTCTCAAACGAACTAGGCATTAGCAAAAGTGAAGCAAAAGCCCATATACAGAGATATTTTGAAGCGTTTGATAGCATTGAGAGCTTTTTGGATGGTATCAAAAATGATGTCAAAAATACTGGATTTGTAAGCACGCTTTTGGGAAGAAAGAGATTTTTTGACTTTAGCAAAGCAACCCCTATGCAGATTGCAATGTATGAAAGAGAGGCGGTTAATACCAAATTTCAAGGCAGTGCAGCCGATATTATTAAACTTGCGATGCTTGAGATTTATCCATATCTTGATGAGAACAGACGCCTACTTTTGCAAATCCACGATGAGCTGATATTTGAAGTAAAAGATGAGATAGCAAGCGAGTTTGGCGAGTTTGCTAAGGGGATAATGCAAGGTGTTGCTAAACTTAATGTGCCATTAGTTAGTAGCTTAAGCATAGCAAAAAGATGGGGCGAATTGAAGTAATTTGAGTATTTTTATTTCTCATTAATGACCTATTTAAATAAAATTATGCTTAGGGCTTAGTCGCATACTATACAATATGCTTATTATATTCCATAAATTAAACTCTTTTACCGCCCACAGTAGCCATACCTAGAAGGTTATAAGGTGCTTATTTCTAAAGAAACCACCATATTTTGGGTCGCAACGCTGGTTTTGTGGGATGGTCGAGTTTAAACTAACTAAGTGGATATTGTTTCGAATTTATTTGCTCACTAAATTTTATCTCTTTTATTCTACAGCTCGACTTGGATTTTAAGTTTAAATTTATACCGTTCTGCACTGCGACGCACAATCAGTGTGTCTTATTTGAGTGGCTAAAATAAAAACTACACTCAACTTTTTTAAATGTTTATTTGAAGCTTAAATTAATTTTACTAATCTGATTAAAATTACAATCAGACAAATTTAACAAACTTAAGTCCAAATTCTGTTTTCTGTAATCCGATATCTGAAAGTCTATCTTGAATTGTTAATTTGTGAAAATTATATTTTAAGTTCTTAGATTTTTGCAAATCTAAACTATTATTAAAAGTTATTTTGAAAATTACTATTTTTGCAAAGAAATTTTTAATATAAAACAGCTTAAATAATCAGCGGATATTTGCGTAATCAAACTGCTATCCGCCTTTCTAGTGTGTTAGGTTGATTTTAAGGGAAAACCAGCGTATGTGGTGGCAAAGTCTAAGTCGTGGATGGTTTTAGAAAAGAGAATGCATTGCAAGTAAAGCCCACTTTCCTTTTATTTTAATTAAAATATTAAATCTGCTTATTTATCAGTTTGGCTATATTTAATAAATCTTAGCAAATTTTCTGTCGTTGTGCACAAGCGAAAAACTTCTTAAATGTTGTTGTAATTAAGCTTTTAAATTCACTATATAAAAGTTGTTTTTTGAATTAAATTCTTGTAAAAAAGACAAACTATTTTAAATACTGGTTTTCTCAAGATATTTCATATTAGCTAAATTTATGATATTTTTTAATAAAAAAATAATTAATTATTTTGAAATAGTGTGAATTATATTTAGCGTATTGAAATTAGCATATATTGATTTTAAAATGTTGCGGATGTCTTATTATTGATTTCAAAAATATCTATTAATGGCTATGTTTTATTATAATTAATGTAATTTTTAACTGTGTGGCATTGTTTTGAGAATATATTTGTGAAATTTGCTTTATAGATTTCAGTTTATTTTTGGATTGCTATCTACACGATTATTTTCAATGAAATTTAGTTATAACTAAATAGATTTAAATTGTAAAATATTTTAAAAAGATAATTTAAATATTAATAATTTTTAATAGAGCTGTAAATTCATAAATTTACAGCCAAATTGCTTCATTTTAGTCATTGCTTCTAAATCTAAATTGCCCCTTTTTTAGCATTTGCCAAAAGCCAGCGATGCTATATAGCCACTTGTTTTCTATAAAATTTTTCATAAAAGCACCAAATTCACCACTAAACTCAAGCCCAAACGCCATCCCAACAGCGTCAGTGTGACCTATAGAACACACGGTGCCACGGTGTTCAAACTTAAAAGGCTTTGAGAGATTTTGGTGATTTAAAAGTTTAATGAGATTAAACGCAACATATTCACCCATTTGATAGGCAAGTTGAGCAGTTGGGGCGTGCTTGAGATCTTTTTTGGTTGCCACCGCACAATCTCCAACGCCAAAAACATTCTCAAAATTTGTCACTTTTAAAAACTCATCAACCCCAACTCTTGAGTTTTCACTACTTAGCCCTGAGTGCTCTATCACCGCACTTCCTTTTACGCCAGCACACCAAAGCGTGGTGTTGGCGTAAATTTTGTCTGTTTTACCATCCTCATTTTCAACCAAAACCCCATCTTTTTGGCACTCTATGACGTTAGCCTTAACTATTTGAATATTTAAATTTTCTATCTTTTCTTTGGCTTTTTGGCTCATTTTTTTGGAAAACATTGGCAAAATTCTCTCATCTCTACCAACTAAATAAATTTTTACCAAATTCTTATCAATACCTGAAATCTCACACAAACTTACCACTCTATTTGCAAACTCACTTGCAAACTCAACCCCAGTAAAACCACTTCCGCACACTACAAAGGATAGATCGTATTTATCGCTAGTTAGCTTAAAATTTTTAAACTTGTCCTCTATGTGGGTTCTGATTTCTATGGCTTTATTTAGAGTTTTTATCTTAAGGGCGTGTTCTTTTACGCCTTTTACACCAAAGCTATTTACCTCAAATCCAAGCCCTATTACTAAATAATCATAGCCATAACAAGCGTATTTGCCATAAACTATTTTGTTTTGAAGGTCAATTTTTTCTATCTTATCTTTGATAAATTTAAAATTTTTTCTTTTGATGATTTTACGATAATACACTCTTGCTTTTCTTGAGCTATATGTCCCAGAAGCAACCTTGTGAAGCAGGGTTGTTGCGTAGTGATAGTCGTGTTTGCTTACAAGAGTTACGCAAACTTCTTCATCTTTTAAATACTTTTGTAGCGTTAAAACGCACCTTAAACTACCATATCCACCGCCTAAAACCAATATTTCTTTTACCATTTTAACTCCTAAATTTAGCTAATTATAGTTAAAATTTCAAAAATTTGTCATAAATATTTTACCTTAATAGTTATTTTTAAATTTTGTAAAAGTTTTTGAATTTTTAAAAATTTGATAAGCCCTTGACTTTTAAAAAATATATAATACAATTTCAATATTTGAAATTAATTTTTAATTATTATAAATCTTAAAAGAAAGAAAGTTCAGTTAATGGCTAAATTTTTACTTAATTTTAGCTCTTTTGCGTGGGTGGTTATGCTATTTTTGCTGTCAAATTTGTCATTTTAGGCATTTTTGCCAAGTAAATTTATAAATACTTTAATTGTTTTAATTATAAATGGGTTATCTTATTTTTATTCAAGAGCTCTTTTAAAAAAGTTAATAAAGAGAGTTTAGAAATTAAAAAGATATATCCTATATATAGTGAAGCTGTTCCTAGTTATTTTGCTGTTTGTGTCGTTGCGATTTCGATGAATTTTTTGGATGGTTCAAATTTGAAGCTGGTGCGATAATTTGTCTATTTATGTTTTTTATATTTTATATAAAATAATATTGGATATTTAAATCCATACTTTTATATCATCCAAAAGAGAGTTTATAAGGTCAAAAAAGGCAACGGAAATTATATAATAATCGCCAATAAAAACGAGCAGATGAAAAATATAAGTGAAATTAACAATTTAGTGAAAATAGATGAAAATGTATTTTATTGTATGAAAAAGGATGAAAAATGATTTCAAAGCTAATGCTTGCTAATAAAGAGAGCTTTTACAGTGTTTTTAGTCATCAAAAGGATGAAAAAAATTATAAAAGCTGATAATGATATATTTTTTAACAAGATTAATATAGATAAAGAGTATGAATATGTTGCTAATCCAGATAGAGTTTTGAGCGAACTAGATAATGAGTGGTTTTTTGTAAAATTTGAAGAGATTAAATTTATAGATGAAATTTTAAAGCTTTTTGATATTTTTAATGATACTGGTGCTTATCCAAATTTGACGCAAAATGATTTTTCGAATTTAAGATACTTTTTTTATAATATTAATGATAACTCTATTATAAATATACAAAATGTTAAAAGTGGAAATTTGATTAAAACAAAATCTTTGTTGGTGGCTGGTAACACTATAGAATTATAAAAGTGCTGATAAAATTTTGACATTTTATGATAAAGTAGATGTTGTTATAAATAAAAATAGCAAGAAAATATATTTTCAAAATTTTATTCAATTAAAATACTTTAATCCTAAATTTATAGAAATTTGTCAAGAAGCTACGGAAGAAGATAGCAAAAATTTTAAAGATATAATAAATGATAAATTCTCTTTATTTTCTATGGATATTAAGCACTCTAAAATTGGCTCAAAAAATAGCAAAAAGATAAAATATGCACTTGATAACGGTATTATTGATAAATTTATCGGTAAAGATGAACTAATAAATTCTTATGTGCAAATTTATGGTATTTCTGCAAAAACTTAAATATGAGAATAGCAAATTTACAATACGAGAAAATAAAGACCTAACTTGCTTGATTGAGATGCTATACGAACAGCACTACACTGGAGCTATCACAGAACAGCATTTATTAGCAAGTGGAAATGAGATAGTTGAAAATTTAAAAGTGTAAATAAGTAGATAAATTTAGTAACAAATTGTCATTTTAATGCCCAAATTTATTCTAAATTAATATCATAATACCGTTTATTAAAATTAAAATGCGAGTTATAATAGATTGCGAAGATAGTATAAAAACGATGAAAAGAATAAAGCATTATGATAGAATTTGCCCTAAAAGAGATAAAATCTGATTAAAATATAGCTAACTTCTATATAGCTAACTTCTCTAAACTCTCTCAATTTTTAGCAAATTTCTTCTTCTTAGTTTGCTTAAATTTATCCTGCTATCTATATATTTTCTATACTTTTTCTTCTTTTTTTAAAATTCTCTCACTTTCCCACAACTTTCTTTCTTGTTTTAATCTATTTTTAAGCTATGAATATGTATAATTTCATTTCCGTTTCACAAAAAGCCCTTTAAACTTTCTGTTTTTAATGCTTTTAACTGAAACATGTTTTTTAAAATATCAATGTTAATGAAACTAATTTTTTAGTCAATCTTTGAAATCTAAACAAGTGATCGATTGAGTCAGAAAATCAAATTAAAGATTAAAATTAAAATCTTTATTTTACTAAAATAAAAAATAATAAAAGTTTTAGATTAAAACTTCATATAAATTAATATGGAGAGTTTGATCCTGGCTCAGAGTGAACGCTGGCGGCGTGCCTAATACATGCAAGTCGAACGATGAAATCCTAGCTTGCTAGGATGGATTAGTGGCGCACGGGTGAGTAATATATAGCTAACCTGCCCTTTAGTAGAGGACAACAGTTGGAAACGACTGCTAATACTCTATACTCCTTTTTATCATAAGTTAAAAAGGGAAAGTTTTTCGCTAAAGGATGGGGCTATACTGTATCAGCTAGTTGGTAAGGTAATGGCTTACCAAGGCTATGACGCATAACTGGTCTGAGAGGATGATCAGTCACATTGGAACTGAGACACGGTCCAAACTCCTACGGGAGGCAGCAGTAGGGAATATTGCGCAATGGGGGAAACCCTGACGCAGCAACGCCGCGTGGAGGATGACACTTTTCGGAGCGTAAACTCCTTTTATCAGGAAAGAATAATGACGGTACCTGATGAATAAGCACCGGCTAACTCCGTGCCAGCAGCCGCGGTAATACGGAGGGTGCAAGCGTTACTCGGAATCACTGGGCGTAAAGGACGCGTAGGCGGATTATCAAGTCTTTTGTGAAATCCTATGGCTTAACCATAGAACTGCTTAGGAAACTGATAGTCTAGAGTAGGGGAGAGGTAGATGGAACTAGTGGTGTAGGGGTAAAATCCGTAGATATCACTAAGAATACTTATTGCGAAAGCGATCTACTGGAACTTAACTGACGCTAATGCGTGAAAGCGTGGGGAGCAAACAGGATTAGATACCCTGGTAGTCCACGCCCTAAACGATGTATACTAGTTGTTGCTTTGCTAGTCAAGGCAGTAATGCACCTAACGGATTAAGTATACCGCCTGGGGAGTACGGTCGCAAGATTAAAACTCAAAGGAATAGACGGGGACCCGCACAAGCGGTGGAG
>JALFKC010000092.1 GCA_022775765.1 Campylobacter sp.
CTCATCAAGGGCTATTTTAACTAAGTCTAAGTATTGGCTTCATATATAGCTTTTAGCTCATTAGCTATTTTCTTTTTATCTTTATATTCTATGTATTTAAGGGAATTCTAATTTTTACTTCGCTAAAGCTCGTAACAGCAAAGCTAAGGATGAACTATGTATTTTTGAATTTAGGTATTAAGAGCTATTAATAGCCTTTGAAATTTTTGAACGGATAATTACTTATTTTTTTCATAGTTTAAAGCTCTTTTGTTATAGCTTAGGTTATCTTGAGTCATATTAAAATATCATCTACTCCACGATTTTTTAATCTCATTAAAAATATCTAGCCAATATATAGAACTTACTTATCCACATACCCATAACTTCCTTAGTACCATCTAATTTAATGCCTAGCATTATATAAGTGTTTTTAACTACCATCTATTCTTACTTTAAAGAACCGCCCAATCTATGAATATCATAGTAGGTTCTAATGGTCTATTTTTTACTTCGCTTCGCTCGTAACTGTAAGCAAAAGCCACTCTTTTGCTTTATCAAATACTCTTTCAGTCATAATTATATTGGCTCTAGCCTATGAAAAATAGTATAATAAACTTCGCTTAAGCGAAGTTTATAAATTTAAATATACGAACCATCGGGCTGTGGGAAAAATCCAATATGACTGTAAAATACAGTAAAAGCTAGCATTATCCACAAAATCCCCAAGCACCATATCAGCACCCCAGCTATGATGGCTATGCGTCTATTTTTTAGAGCAAATGGTGCAAGTATAGCACCAATTCCAGTTCCTATATACAAAAAAGACATAAAAAGAGGCTCTATCAAATTCCCAGCTAAAAGCCTTGCGATAGGCTCTATCGTAGGTGGTCTCCACATACCGAAATGAAGCCCAGCTATGCCAAATAAAATAAGCCCAAATCCCCCAATGGCCCCTATATACAAAATCGGTCTAAGGGTGCTAAGAAGTATTAGGCTGTGAGTTTGACTATCTATGAATTTCTCTGTTTTTAAGATAGCTATTCCTATAATTAGAGTAAAAATTCCATAAAATGTAGCTGGCTCGCCAAATGTGATATTATCAACTGTGCAACAAAATGCACCAGAGACCTCTTTTAACGGCCAAGTAAGCATCATATATAGCCCCGTAATCCCCAAAAATAGCCCAAGAGCTACAAAAGCAAAACCCCATCCGCAAAGGGTATGATATCTTTTAGTTGCAAATTCTCGGCCAAACATAACACTAAGTATTAAGATAATACCAGCAACTAGTGACATTGTGGTATTAAAAGTTACACCTTGATCAAGCATGGCCACCATCCCTAGTTTCTGCTAACATCTCTTTGATAGAGATGATACCAATATTTAGTGCAAAAGTGATACAAAGCACCAAAATAGCGATATCTTGACCTACAGAGCTTTTTGCTATAAGCCAGATAATAGCCACTAAAATAGCCCCAAATATCAGCGTAAAAAGAGCTATTTTAGATAGAAATTTAGTGTAAATTTCTATGTTCTTATCGACATCTTTTGGGTTAAAAACAGCTTTAAAAATTTCGCAAATTACCATATCTATCCTTTCTTGTTTTGCTTTAAAACTAGTTGAGTTTATAGTATTTGTATTATATCATTTTTTAGTAATTTGTGCCATCTAGTGTTCCAATCCATAACATTTGGCACTTTTTATTCTGCATTATAGCAAAATTTATTGGTGTTTGATAATTTAATGAACTATGTGGCAAGATTGTATTATAATCAATCAGCCATTTTGCGAGTAATTTGTTAAATTTATTTAAATCGC
>JALFKC010000035.1 GCA_022775765.1 Campylobacter sp.
ACGATGTTAAAAATCTCTTTGTAGTTGGTGCAAGTAGCTTTTTGCACAATAGTGGATTTAATCCAACTGACACAGTTGGCGCATTAAGCTTTAGGTGTGCTGAGGGAATACTCAAGTATTTTAAAGGTATTGCACTGTAAATTTAATCTACAAATTTTAAAGCAATGGAATTTATGATTAAAAAAGGAGTGAAATATGCCAGAAATAAGTTGCGATGTTTTAGTAATAGGTGGCGGCAATGCCGCCCTTTGTGCGGCCATCAGCGCTAAGGAAAATGGTGCAGATGTATTAATGCTAGAGTGTTCGCCAAAAGCGTGGCGTGGTGGTAATTCGCAGCACACTAGAAATTTACGCTCAATGCACTATGGGCCAACTGATGTTCTAACTGGGACTTATAGCGAAGATGAGTTTTTTGAAGATATCTATAAAGTAACTAATGGCAAGACAAATGAAGAGTTTGCTCGTTATGTCATTAAAAATACCCCAGAAGTAGTAAAGTGGGCAAAAAGCCATGGAGTAAGGTTTCAAAGCTCATTTGGTGGGACTTTACAGCTTGGTAGGACAAATGCATTTTTCTTAGGCGGTGGTAAATCCTTAGTAAATTCTTACTACCACGAAGCTAAAAAAATGGGGATAGAAATTCTTTACGAACACGAAGCTAAAAGCTTAGAGATTAAAAATAGCAGAGTAGTTAGCGTAGAAGTAGAAGATAAGCAAAACAAAAAAACTCTCACCTTTAAACCAAAAGCTTGTGTTATAGCAAGTGGTGGATTTGAGTCAAATTTAGAAAAACTCCGCGAAGCTTGGGGCGAACCTGCTAAAAATTTCTTAATCCGCGGGACAAGATTTAATCAAGGCAAAATGCTTTTTGCCTTACAAGATGCTGGGGCTAAGATCATCGGTGATCCAACGCAGGGGCATATGGTTGCGATTGACGCAAGAGCGCCTAAATATGATGGCGGTATCGCATCTCGCGTGGATTGCGTAAGTCTTGGGATAGTTGTAAATAAAAATGCTAAAAGATTTTATGATGAGGGGGAGGATTTTTGGCCAAAGCGTTATGCGATTTGGGGAAGGTTAGTAGCCTCCCAGCCTGATCAAATCGGCTACTCTATCACTGATGTAAAGGTGCTAAACCACTATATGCCACCACTTTTTGCACCCATTGTGGCTAGTTCTTTAGATGAGTTAGCTGATAAAATTGGGCTTGATAAAAAGGTTTTAAAAGATACTATTTCTGAGTTTAACGCTCATGTAGTTAGTGGAAATTTTGACCATACCATCCTTGATGATTGTCATACAAGTGGGCTTGAGATAGAAAAAACTCATTGGGCTCAGACTATTGACACACCGCCATTTTACTGCTATCCGCTTCGCCCAGGTGTAACATTTACATATCTTGGAGTAAAAGTTACAAAAGAAGCAGCAGTTGTTATGGAGAGTGGTGAAGTGTGTGAGAATTTGTTTGCAGCAGGAGAGATAATGGCTGGAAATATCCTAAGTCAGGGGTATTGTGCTGGATTTGGTATGAGTATCGGATCTGTTTTTGGGCGTATCGCAGGGTGCGGGGCAGCAAAATCAAGAGATAAAATTCAAAAAAGCAAAGGGGGCGAAAATGAGTAAAAACGAAGCACTTTATAGCAAAGCGATAAGACTAAGCCAAATTTGTAATGCTTGTAGGTATTGCGAAGGCTTTTGTGCGGTGTTTCCAGCTATGGAAAAAAGACGAGAGTTTGATATAAAAGACGCTGATTATTTAGCAAATTTGTGTCATCAGTGCGGTGAGTGCTTATATGCCTGTCAATACGCCCCACCTCACGAGTTTGACTTAGATGTTGCGCGTGATTTTGCAGCAGTTCGTAAAGAGAGCTATAAGAAATTTGCTACTCCTAAATTTTTGGGTGTAGCGTTTGAAAAAGCAGGACTTCTTACATCAGTGTTACTTTTAGTAACATTAGCTCTCTTTTTAGCTTTGGCTAGTGGAGATTTTGGTAAGGACGCGGGCGGAAATTTCTATGAAATTTTAAGTTATAAGAAGATGGTTGGGGTGTTTGGAGTATTTGCTATGATATCATTTGTGATGATAGCACTAAGTTGCTTTAAGTTTATAAAACATATCGGCTTTGATGGAGTTAAATTTATAGATTATATATCAGCTTTAAAAGACGCTCTAACTTTAAAAAATCTTGGCGGACACAACTATGATGGCTGCACATTTCCAAATGGCGAAAATAGATCAAATCTGCGTAGATACTTTCACCACTTTACATTTTATGGTTTTATGCTCTGTTTTGCAGCGACAACTATCGCAGCTTTTTACGATCATTTCTTAGACTATCACGCACCTTATGCGTTTTTCTCGCTACCAAAACTATTTGGAACTTTTGGTGGTATCTCTTTAGTTATAGGTTGTGTTGGGCTTTTTGTATTAAAGCTTAAAGCAGATCCAGAACTACTTGATAAAAAAAGCTTAAATATCGACTACGCACTTATTTTTATGCTATTTTTGAGTGCATTTACTGGGCTAGTTCTTATGCTGTTTAGAGATAGTAGCTTACTTGCATACCTGCTTGTATTACATTTAAGCTCAATACTATGCTTTTTTATCATAGCACCATATTCAAAGATGATGCACCTATTTTACCGCTACTTAGCACTTGTTAAAAATGCCAAAGAGTGCAGAGAACACAGCTAAACTAAAAGGAGAAAAGATGAAAAAAAGCGTTGATAAAAAAACTAATATAGTTAAAACACTTGGTCTTTTTGGTGGAGTAATCGCAGCGATTTTAGTCTATATATTTTTCCCAAGTGACGCATCAGAAGTTGTAAACTCTATGGATGCAGCAAAAGAGGCAATTGCTAGTGGAAAACCCCTAAACACAGACTATATGGCAGTTGCTGCGGCAGTTGCAATTTTGATGGGAATTTGGTGGATGAGTGAAGCAGCACCACTCGCAGCTACAGCACTGCTACCGCTTGTAATATTTCCTATTTTAGGCGTTGATACTTTTAGAAATGTCACTGCACCATACTCAAATGAGACGATATTTTTATTTATGGGTGGTTTTATTTTGGCTTTGGCAATGCAAAAACGAAATCTGCACACAAGAATTGCAATCGGCATCGTGTTACTAATAGGCACTTCGCCTAGGCGTTTAGTGGCTGGTTTTATGATAGCTACTGGTTTTATTACAATGTGGGTTAATAATACTGCTACAACGATTATGATGTTGCCTGTTGGTCTATCCGTGGTGCATTTGGTAGAAAAACTTCGCAATGCCCCTATAAGTGGGACATTTGAAGGCGATATGAAACACCTTAGGCCCATAAGTAAGCAATCAACGCAAGGTGGTGTTGTTAGAGCGATAGTAAATAAAGGTGAAGATGTCATCGAAAAAGTTAAAATTAGAACAACAAAATTTAGCACAAATTTTGCTATTTCGCTAATGCTTGGGATCGCTTACGCAGCGACAATTGGCTCAACTGGAACTATCGTTGGTTCTACTTCAACTGCATTTTTTGTAGGGCATATGCAAGAAATTTATGGCATAGAGATTGGCTTTGGTGAATGGATGATGATGGGAATTCCACTAAGTATTATTATGATGACTTTTTGCTGGTTTTTGCTTACTTTTGTAATTTTTCCGCCCGAAATGAAAGAAATTCCTGGCGGTAAAGATGTAATTCGCGAAGAGTATCGCAAACTTGGCAAAATCACCACAGCTGAAATTTTAGTAGCTATAATCTTTGCAACCGGTGTATTTTGCTGGGTGTTTTTAGGTTTTATACTAAAACACTTTGATATCAAAGTAAGTTCGCTAAATGCACTAATTGCTATAACTATGGCGGTTTTATTCTTCTTAATCCCAGCTAATAAAAGCGGTGAGCGCTTGATTGATTGGGCGACAGCTAAAACTCTTCCGTGGGATATGCTTATACTATTTGGCGGAGGTTTAGCTCTCTCAGCCCAGCTTAGCAAAACCGGGCTTTCTTTATGGATAGGACATTTAGTTCAAAATTTAGATGGTATGAGTATTGTATTAATCATTGTAGTTGTAACAGCACTTGTAATTTTTCTAACCGAAGTAGTATCAAACACCGCAACTGCGGCAACTTTCATACCGATTATCGCAGGTGTTGCTCTTGGGCTTGGATATGAAGGGCGAGATATTATGGTTGTTACGATTCCCGTAACATTAGCAGCGATTTATGCTTTTATGCTACCTGTTGGAACTCCGCCAAACGCGATTGCTTATGGATCTGGGTTTGTGAGAATGAAAGATATGATTAAGGCTGGATTTTGGCTAAATATAGCAGGAATTGTGGTAATCACGCTGATTACATGCACGGTAGGAATGTGGGCTTTTGGACTTAAATTTCACTAATTTTAATAAACCACGAAATTCCGTGGT
>JALFKC010000036.1 GCA_022775765.1 Campylobacter sp.
AATAAAAATTAAGGAGAAAACCATGAAAAAAGGTTTTACAATGATCGAGTTGATCTTCGTGATCGTAATTTTAGGTATTTTAGCAGCAGTTGCTATCCCAAGACTAGCAGCCACAAGAGATGATGCTGAGATTTCAAAAGCTGTAACTAATATTAATACATTAGTTTCAGATATAACAGCTTTTTATACTTCAAAAGGTAAATTTACCCTTGCAACAGGAAGCAAGGCTACACCAAATATCGCTGATATGACTGGCGTTACACTAATTGGCGATGACGGAAAAGTAGTTACAAGTGGTGCTACAGGTAATATTGCTGTAAAAAGTAAAAAATGTATAGAATTAACAGTTGTTGATGCGAATAGCGATGGAACTCCTGCTTATCTGAAAGTAAAAAAAGTCGGAACTGATGCAGTTTGCAAAATGGTTGCAGACAATCCTGGCGTTAAATCATCATTGTCTTCTAAATTTAGCTATACAAAAACAAGCGGAACAGGTTCTACTGCAAAAACTGCAGAAGAAACCCTTCCAGCATCTAGCGAAAGTAACACAGGTTATATCAAAGTTGGCGGAACAGGTGTTATTTACTAGTAAAAGCTAGTAGATGATTTTACCCTTGAGAGTTTATCTCAAGGGCTTGATTGTAATCTTTGGTAAGTATAATCACAAAAATGGCGATGAAAATGGTGGGATATATAGTCTTGGAATGTATTGGAGTAATTTCCCAACTACAGCAAATCCTAATGTCATCGCTCCGCTTCGTCTAAGCAAAGAGGCTAGTTGTATTTTGCTATCAAGATTAACAAATTTTGCAATTATGAATAACAATCAAACTCTACTAGAAAAAGTAGTGCAAATAGCTAAAAAGCTAAACTTATAAGGATATAAATGATAACTTCATCTACAAAAACCATCGCCTTAAAAGGCAGTAGTAACAGAGGCAAAACTTCAACTATTATCAAAATTTATGATCAAGTTTCAAAATCTCAAAATTGCAATTTGATTTTTTATCAAAATTTAAGCGACAAAGATTTCATCGCTATAGTTAAATTGGTTGATAAATTTATAGCTTTTAATAGCCCGGGTGATGGTGAACACGAAATCAAAAACGGAATAGATATTATCAACAAAGAAGCCACAAAAGCAGGAATAAATAATATAGACTATTTTATCTGTTCTACTAGAAGCAAGGGGCAAACCGTAAATGCTTTGGAGTCTATTGTAAATAATGCAAATTTATTCTATTTTGAGTGCAATTTATATATCGATACAAATTTTGAGAATAAAATTTGCCTAGAAAAATATAGCGATTTTCAATGTGAGAGAGTTTTTGACTTTTTGACAAAAAAACTAAATTTGTGGTGAAATTGGTTGCTGTCTTTACTATTTTTCTTTGTTTCTTTAATATTTTTGTTTTTTGTAAAATCCAAAAAGTTTAAAATTTTTGGAGTTATATTTACTTTTGTGTTTCTTATAATTACACTTTTGAATTATTCTGTGTATTATCATATGGGTAATTTTTTTACAATTAGTCTTGTAAATTTTATTAAAATTAGCCTTGTTGGTGCTCCACTTCTTACATTTTGGAGATATATACTTTTGGCCGTGCTTTTTGTGACAGCTATAATTTTGTTTTGTATTGTCTACTATTTGAGAATTTCAAAAAGCACAAAAACATTTAAATTTGCCTCTTTTTATTGTGCTGTGGCTTTGATTTTATCTGTAGCTTTCAATCCATTTACTAAAACTTGTATCGATTTTTTGAAAATTACATATATTGAGAGTTATCCTGTAGTTATGAAAAAATTAAAAGACAACTATAAAAAACCTATCATAAGTAAGCCGACTATGGATAAAAATGTAGTTTATATTTACCTTGAAAGCTTTAGCAGAAATTTTCTTACTAATTATCCAGGGTTAACACCAAATATTAACTCTATTGACAATAGAATAGATTTTACTAAATTTTATCAAATTTATGATGGGGCTACTATCACTCTTGAGGGGCTTTTTGCTAGTCAGTGCGGATTACCATTTCCACTAGCTTTGTTTTATGGTGATAAAAAAGAAGATGGTGGAAAAAACCTTATGAATGCCAAACCAAAATTCCCAGGACAAAATATCATCTGTGCTACAGATATTTTAAAATCGCTTGATTATCATACATATTTTATCAAAGGTGCGTCGTTAAAGTTTCAACTAACTGATGAGTTTTTAAAAAGCAGAAGTTATGATGAAGTTTATGGTAAAGATGAGCTACTCAAAAGGGGAGCCAAAAGCCTTAATGAGTGGGGCGTGGATGACGATGAGATGCTGGGTTTTGCTTATGAGGATTTTATTAGAATGTCTCAAAGCGGGGAGAAATTTTTGCAAGTGGTGCTAAATGTCGCTATGCATGTCCCCGATGGATTTGTCTCAAAAAGTTGCGAAAAAACTGAAAGTTCTAATATGCTAAATGCAGTAAAATGCACCGATAAATTAATAGGTGAGTTTATAGATAAAATCCGCTCGTCAAAATATTCACAAAATACTATCATAGTTTTGCAAAGTGATCATCTTATGCCATTTTCTTTAGCCAATGGAATTGATAAAGAAAAACTTATGGATTCAAGGCTACTATTTATGATACTAGATGATGATATAGATGGTATTAAGATAGTAGAAAACCAAGGCTCATCGCTTGATACCTTCAATACATTTTTGGGTTATATGGGGATAACTGATGAGATGAATTTGGGTAGAAATATCATAAAAAAGGATTCTACTAGCAAGGTTTATGGTATTGGCTTGGTTTATCAAGCTACAATGAGACTGCTTGAAAAACTAAAGTATGATGACGAATAATTTATATTTTTCTACTAAAATAGCATTTTGTATTTGAAATGTAACTTAAATTTGATACAATCAGCCAAAACTTACCAAAAGGAGCAAAAATGGCACACATTCTTATCATCGGAGCGGGTGGGGTTAGTCGCGTAGCCACCGTAAAAGCAGCACAAAATAGCGATATTTTTAGCAAAATCACCCTAGCAAGTCGCACCAAAAGCAAATGCGACGAAATCGCAAAATTTATAAAAGATCGCCTTGGTGTGGATATTGATACCGCACAAATCGACGCGGACGACGCGGATGCGGTGGCAGATCTCATCAAAAAAATAGGTGCTGAAATTTTGCTAAATGTCGCACTTCCATACCAAGACCTAACCCTTATGGACGCTTGCATAAAAGCACAAATCCCCTACATTGACACCGCAAATTATGAACACCCTGATACCGCAAAGTTTGAATACAAACTTCAGTGGCAAAAGGATGCGGATTTTAAAAATGCTGGCGTGATGGCGCTTTTAGGAAGTGGATTTGATCCGGGCGTGACGAATGTATTTTGTGCTTACGCTCAGCAAAATCTCTTTGATGAAATTCACTATATCGATATACTTGACTGCAACGCTGGAGATCACGGATATCCGTTTGCGACAAATTTTAACCCAGAAATTAATTTGCGCGAAGTTTCTGCAAATGGGCGATATTGGAAAAAAACTGCAGATTCTACCACTTCCACTGCAGAGCGAAAAACCGACTGGCAAAGTGGTGAGTGGATAGAAACCAAGCCGATGGAGATAGGATTTAAGTGGAATTATCCTAAAATCGGCGTCAAAGATAGTTATTTGCTCTACCACGAAGAGCTTGAAAGCCTTAGCAAAAATATCAAAGGTTTAAAACAAATCCGCTTTTTTATGACATTTGGAGAAAGTTACTTAACACATATGAAATGCCTTGAAAATGTGGGAATGCTCCGCATCGATGAAGTGGAGCATAATGGCGTGAAAATCGTGCCAATTCAGTTTCTAAAAACCTTGCTGCCTGATCCTGCGAGTTTGGGTGCAAGAACCAAAGGTAAAACCAATATCGGCTGCGTGATTCGTGGGCTAAAAGATGGCAAAGAGAGGCAAGTTTATATCTACAATGTCTGCGACCATGAAGAGTGTTACGCTGAGACAGGTGCTCAAGCTGTAAGCTACACAACTGGCGTCCCAGCGATGATAGGAGCGATGATGGTTGCAAAGGGCGTCTGGTCTAAAAAAGGTGTGTTTAATATGGAAGAGTTTCCTGCCAAGCCATTTATGGACGAGCTAAACCGCCAAGGACTTCCGTGGGAAATCATCGAAATGAAACCGGGCGAAAATTATATCGTAGAGTAAATTTAGCTCATATATCCAATTTCGCGCGAAATTCGCGCGAAAATTTGAGCTGGAATTTTATGTTAAATTTTTAATTGGGATTTAAAATTTCGCCCGATCGCCCGAAAATCTAGTGAATTTTGGCTAAATTTATGGTGAATTCTCGCTTAAATTTCAGCGAAATTTTCAAGTTTAAAATTTAGCTAAATTCGCACAGATAATGTTTTGCAAGGAGAAAAATGAAATTTATAGAGTATGATGATTTTGAAAAAAAGATTAAAGCATAGAGTTTTTAGTGCAGATTTAAACTATCAAATCTTAAAAACCGTGATTCAAAATCCGCATAGATATACTGGGCTTTTTAGAATTACAAATGCAAAAACCAAGCTAATTCAAAATTTAACTCAAAGTTGCGAGATTAAATTTGGAGATTTTTTAGAAGAAATTTTAACTAAATATATTGAGATTATGGGTTATGAAAATTTGCCAAAAAATTTAGGTCAAAATGAAAACAATGAATTTTTAAATGCTGACCAGATCTTTAAAAAAGAGGCTCAAATTTATCTAATAGAACAAAAAATCAGAGACGACCACGATAGCACTAAAAAACGCGGTCAATATCTAAATTTCACTAAAAAAATCAAACTTCTAAAAAAGAGATATCCATCACAAAAAATCATAGCCACAATGTGGTTTAGTGATGATAGCTTAAAGAAAAACAGAAATTTCTATTTAGAACAGATAAATTTCAACACCGATGACAGGGTTAAGATTTATCTAAATTATGGCAAAGAAATTTTTGAAAATCTCTTTGAAAGAGTTGATATTTGGGATGAACTAATTTCACATTTAAAAGAGTATAAAATCAAAAAATCAAAAGAAATTCTTAGTGTCCCAGATTTTGACGAAAGCGATGAAATCAAAAACACACTTATGCAAATGCAAGAAAATGAGTCAAAATTAATCAAAAAACTTCTATCGGATAAAAAAGAGTATGTGGATTTAAGAAATGAGCTTTTTCCTAGTGGTAAAAATTTGCAAGGGTTAAAATGATAGAGAAAATAATTAAAGGCGATTGCATAAAAGAGCTTAAAAATTTGCAAGATGAAAGTGTTGATTTGATTTTTGCTGATCCGCCTTACAATATGCAAGTTGATGGCGTTTTAAATCGCCCAGAAGGTGGTGAATTTAGCGGTTGTGATGATGTTTGGGATAAATTTCATTCGCTTGATGAGTATAGAGATTTCACAAAGTCGTGGCTTAGTGAGTGCAAAAGAGTACTTAAAAAAGATGGCTCTATTTGGGTTATCGGCTCGATGCAGTGCATTTATACAATCGGTGCACTTATGCAGGAGATGGGCTTTTGGCTTATAAATGATGTCATTTGGCACAAATCAAATCCGACGCCAAATTTTATGGGAACAAGGCTTAATAATTCGCACGAAACATTGATTTGGGCGACAAAAAATAAAAATAGCAAATTTACATTTAATTACAAAACTGCAAAAGAGTTAAATGATGAAAATATAGTGCCAAATCTCTTTGCAAAAGGCACTAGAAAGCAGCTTGGCTCGATTTGGAAATTCCCGGTTTGCAGCGGAAATGAGCGGTTAAAAGATGAAAATGGTAAAAAACTTCACTCTACACAAAAGCCAGAAATTTTACTTTACCGAATTATCGCGATTAGTTCAAAACTTGGTGATTTGGTGCTTGATCCATTTGGCGGGACAATGACGACAGCCGCAATGGCTAAAAAGCTTGGGCGAAATTTTATAATGATAGAAAAAGATGAAAATTATATAAAATTTGGCAAAATTCGCCTTGAAAACACCAAATTTATTGATGACGATATCACAAATGCGGTATTTGATATCAAACCAAAAAGGGTGAGTTTAAAAGAGATGATCGAGGCAAAATTTTTGCTAGATGGCGAGAAATTTTTTATAAAAAATAGCGAAATTTCAGCCACGCTTTTAAGTGATGGTAAGCTCGGATTTATGGGCGAAATTTACGATATTCACACACTTGCTACAAAGCTTAAAAACCGCAAAAGCAAGATAAATGGCTTTTTGTGGTGGGAAGTGATAAGAGATAATAAAAAAGTTGGTATTGATGAAATTAGAGAAAATTTCAGACAATTTTTAGGTTAAATACCAAATAAACAAAAAACGAGAATTTCTTACGAATTTTATCGCTAAATTTTAAAATTTACTTTTTAAATTGCTTAAATTTATCTTTTAAGAGTATAATAAGCTTATTTTAAATCAGGGGAATATATGAAAAACAACAGAATTTGGCTGTTTTTTGCAGATGATTTATATACGCTTGTTGGCTGTTTTTATCAAAAAGAGCTCGCCGAGATCAACATTCGCAGACACAAACTCTCAGGCACTCTAATCGCATATCCCATCAATATGAGTATTTTTGACCTGCTAGAGGATTCGGGTTATATGAAAGCGTGTGGGGAAACTTCTAACACTCTTGATAGTAAATTAATTAAAGTTTATATCGACAAATCACTAGAGCACTCTAAATACAAAAATGGCAAGGCGATTTAAGGATTGACTTATGGATGAAATTCACACCACCAACTCACACAAAACTACCATAAATTCATCCACAAAAGCCGGCGAAGGTGATTTAACGAGCTCAAATAATCTAAACAAACAATCAAATATCACAGATCAAACAAACAAAAATCCAACAAATGAACCCACAAACCAAAATAAAGATCAAAATAGCAAAAACTCATACGCCACAAATTCTCAGCTAAAAGCCAAAAACCTACGCAAATTCAAACTTATTATGACTGCTCTTTTGCTGACTTCAGCTTTGATTTTTGCACTAGCTATCAAATTTGATATCCCGTGGCTTGTGGCGATGAGTGAAGCAGCCCTTATTGGTGGGCTTGCGGATTGGTTTGCGGTAGTGGCACTGTTTAAAAGACCTTTAGGATTTCCATTTCACACTGCCATCATTCCACGCAACAAAGACAAAATCGCCGTAAATATCGCCCATTTTATCGAAGCTGAGTTTTTAACCAAACAAAATTTAGCCAACCTAAGCATTATCCAAAATCTAAACACAAGCGAGCTTATCACCAAATTCGTTGCCCCCCAAAACAGCTCATCTCTTAGCCTAAACTCGCTCTTAAACTCTTTGCAAAATTCACTTTTGCCAAATTTTATCACCAAACTTAGAGAAAACCCAGACATTTTTGCCAAGCTTAATAGCGTAGATTTTGCTACCATTATCGCCACATTTATGCGTTCAATCACCACAAGTCCGCACTACAGCTATATAGTTGATGATATTATTAGTGCTCTAAACTCAAAACTTTTGCAAAATCAAGAAGATATCAAAACCGAGATGACAAAGGGCGTGGGTGCAAAAATTATCGCTTTTATCACATCTTATGACGACAAGCTAATTCGTGCAGCTTCTACGCTTCTAACTGACGCACTAAACCACAAAAGCGACACTAGAAAAGCTCTAGAAAACTACATCCAAATCCTAATCGCAAAACTTCTAACTGATACAGAGTTCAAAGCCGTTCTCAACTCAAAAATAGCCACAGCTCTATCATCTCGCTCAAGTGTTGATATTAGCACTGCACTTTTAAAAGAGCTAAAAAACTCAGAAATTTTACCAAATCTTGGCTCAAACGCTCTTAGAAACTACCTATCAAACTTCGCAAACAACGCCACCAAAACAGCTGCTCTTAATAGATGGCTCAAATCCAAAATAACCATCACTTTATTTGAGCACAAAAGCGTAATCTCAAGCTATATCCAAAAAACCATCATCTCGTGGGATGAAAAAGAGCTATCCAAAAAACTCGAGTTAGAAGTCGGCAAGGATTTGCAGTTTATCAGGCTAAATGGTATGATAGTGGGTGCACTTGTGGGATTGGGGCTATATTTTATCAAGCTATATTTAGGTTGATGATTGAGAATTTTGATATCTTTTGATAAATTTAAAGCAAAATAAAAGCATATTAAGGTAAGATTACTCTAAATTTGCAAAAAAGGACATATATGATTAATTTGGAACGAATTTTAAAAGAGCGATATCCAAATTTCTTTGAGAAAAATCCGAAATTTTTCACTGAAAATTTCATCAAATTTATCAGATATATATTCCACGAAGATGAGATTAATAACTTCTTAAATTCCCACAAAGACGATAATTATAAAGAATTTTGCCAAAATATCTTAGATTACCTTGGTTACAAATACTCAATCGACAGCCACTCTATGCAAAACATACCTGAAAGCGGCAAAGCGATATTTATAGCCAACCACCCACTAGGTGGGCTTGACGCACTCTCACTCATTCACCTAATCAGCAAAGTTCGAAGCGATATCAAGGTGATGGCAAACGACATTCTAACAAATATCCCACAACTAAAAGACATCATCATCGGCGTCGATAATATCTCTGGCAAAATCACCAAAGAATCCATCTCTCAAGTTACTGATTGGCTCAAACAAGAGAGTGCTCTCATAATTTTCCCAGCTGGTGAAGTTTCTAGAATGAGCGTGAGCGGTATCAAAGACTGTGCGTGGCACAATGGATTTTTGAAATTTGCCAAAAAAACCTCAACGCCTATCACGCCTGTATATCTTGGTGGCAAAAACTCGGCCCTATTTTATATAAGCTCATTTATTTACAAAAATTTCTCCACCCTACTTTTGCCAAATGAGCTTTTTAACAAAAAAAATCATACACTAAAAATCATCGTTGGCGAGCCAATTCCATACGAAAATATCCAAACTAAGGGCATTAATACAAGTGGCAACAAAAGCGTCACGGGACTATTTAAAAAGCATCTCTACAGGCTTGCGACCAAAAAGCCACTAATCTTTAAAACCCAAGCTCCCATCATCAAAAAAATCGACCCAAATTTAATCACCAAAGAGTTAAATAACGCCAAACTCTTAGGTCAAACCCCTAATAAAAAAAGCATATATTTAGCCTCAACCCCCGCGATGACGCCACTTCTAAAAGAGATCGCTCGTCTTAGAGAATACACCTTTAGAACAGTTGGCGAAGGAACTGGCAAAGAGTTTGACGCGGACAAATATGACTTTTATTACAAGCATTTGGTGCTTTTTGATGAAGAGAACAAAGAGATAGTTGGCGCGTATAGATTTGGTGAGAGTAGCGTCATCAACGCTACACCAAACTTCACCTACTACACCGAAGAGCTTTGCAAATACCATCCAAACTCAGCCTTTATGTTTGAAAACTCAGTCGAGCTTGGCAGAAGCTTCGTAACGCCTAAATACTGGGGAAGCAAAGCACTTGATTATCTCTGGCAAGGCATTGGTGCGTATATCAAGGCCTATCCACAAACTCGCTATCTTTTTGGGCTAGTAAGTATCAGCAATTCATATCCAAAACCAGCTAGAGATATGCTAGTGTATTTTTATAGTAAATTTTTCAAAAATGATGAAAAAATCGCTTCGCATATCGAGCCATATTTTTTGAGCGATAACGAAAAGAGTCGTTTTGATGAGATATTTTCGTATCCTACTTACGCTGAGAATTTAAACACACTCAAAGAGCACCTTGGCAAATTTAATGCCATCATCCCAACTCTTTACAAACAATACACCGACCTTTGCGATGATGGTGGGGTGAAATTCCTAGCATTTGGAATAGACAAAAGCTTCAATGACGCAATAGATGGGCTAATCTTGGTAGATATTTCAAAAATCAAAGAGAAAAAAAGAAAGAGATATATTGGTTAGTTGCTTTTATTTTAAAAGCTCTAGGTATATTAGCTTGAAGTTATAAATTTACAACTATTCAAATTTTCAATAAATTTTAATATTAAAAGTTTAATTAATCATTGATAAAATAGCATTTTAAAAATACTTTTTAGCCAAATAAAAATATAACTTAAAAATAAAACAAATATGCTTTTAATTTTATAATATTAAAATATATATTCTAAATCTCAAGCATAGCAGCACTAGTTAGCTCTCTTGCTAGTGGGCTAGTAAATTTATCGCTATTTTTAACGCTTTCTACCACAACCCCATCATCAAGCAAAATTATCTCATCGCAAAACAGCCTTGCAAGGCGGATATCATGTGTGATAAACAAAATGCTAAGTTTATGTTTAAACCCTAACAAAATCTCTAAAATCTCACTTTGAAGCACCATATCAAGTGAAGATAGCGACTCATCAAGTATCAAAATCTTTGGTTTTATCGCTAACGCTCTAGCTATGCAGACTCTTTGAAGCTGTCCGCCACTTAGAGTTAAAGCCACTCTATCCAAAAAATCAGGTGAAATTTGCACAGCCTCTAAGCACTCTATTATCCGCTCAAGTCTTTCTTTTTCACTCAAATCACTTAGATGTAAAAGCGGCTCTTCTACTACATTTTTAACACTAAATGATGGATTGACCGCACTTATTGGGTCTTGAAAGACTATCTGAATATTTTTGTAAAACTCCTTTTTGGCCTTTAAATTTTGTGAGTTAAATTTAGCCCCCAAGACCTCTACTTCACCACTATCAGGCCTTATTAGCCCCATTATGATTGAAGCTAGGGTGCTTTTGCCACACCCTGATTTGCCAAGTAGTCCTAGCGTTGAGTTTTGTTTTAGGCTTAGGCTGATACCTTTTAAAACCGGGTGAATTTTCTTGCTTAAAATAGAGTAAGTTTTGTATGAAAAGCTTAAATTTTTTATCTCAATGGCGTTCATTTTATTCCTTTAATAGTGCGTTTTGAAATCTCTCATAAGTGGCGATTAAATTTTGGCTGATGGCAGTTTTTGGAGAGTTAAAAAATTCGCTAGTTGTAGCTTTTTCTATGATTTTGCCACTATTTATTAGATAAATATCATCAGCCAACGCCCTAACCACGCCTAGATCGTGCGTTATCAAAAGCATTCCAATCCCGCTACTTGAGATGTCTTTTAAAAGTTTTAGGATTTTGATCTGAGAGACCATATCAAGGTCGGTTGTCGGCTCGTCCGCGATTATAAATTTTGGTTTTGCAAGCAAAGCCATAGCTATCATCGCTCTTTGAAGCATTCCACCACTCATCTCAAATGGATAAAGCTCATAAACTCTATCTTCAAGCCCTACTTTTTTTAGAGTTTGCAAGATCAAAGCTTTATAGTTTTTATCATAATTTTTGCTTGCTTTTAAGGTCTCTATGGCGTGGGTTTTAACTTTTAAAATTTGATTAAACGCAGTTTTTGGATTTTGCATAATGTTTGAGAAAATCTTGCCCCTTGCAAGGCTAGGGTCTATTGCCTTACCATCAAATTTTAATTCCCCACTAGTTTTGGTTAAATTTGTCGGCAAAAAGCCCATCATAGCCATTGAAGTTAGGGTTTTGCCACTACCACTTTTGCCAAGAAGTGCGGTGATTTTGCCCAGATTTAAGGTGATATTTAGATCATAAATCAGCTGATTTTTGCCATTATATATGTTTAAATTTCTAAGCTCTAAACTAGACATTTTGCACTTCCAAATCTTTGCTTATGTCAAATTTATCCCTTAAATAGTCCCCCACCACATTAAAACTAGCAACCGTGATAAATATCATAAGCCCCGGATACAAAATTAGCTCAGGTCTAGTAAATATAAAGTCCTTCGCGTCACTTATCATTATCCCCCATTCAGGCGTTGGAGCCTTCACCCCAAGACCTAAAAAGCTAAGTCCTGAGATATGAAGCATCATATGACCGATATCAAGAGTTGCTAGCACAACACATTGAGAGATGATGGGTTTTAGCATATTTTGCCCAAAATTTACAGCCGTGCTAGCACCACTTATCTTGCTTATTAGGATATACTCTTTGTTTTTAAAAGCTAAAACTATACTTCTTATGATCCTTGCATACCACGCCCAGTGCGAGACTGCAATTGCAATTATCACATTAGTTAGCCCACTTCCTAACACGCCAACTAAAAATAGTGCTAAAATCACAGTTGGCACACTAAAAAACATATCGCAAATTCTCATCAAAATCTGATCAACCTTCCCGCCTACAAAGCCTGATATCACCCCAACACTAAAGCCCATCGCAAGCACCAAAACAAGGGTGAAAAACACTGCAAATAGTGAAATCTTAGTCCCACTTATGAGCCTTGAGAATGTATCTCTGCCAAGGTGATCGGTTCCTAGAATATGTTCTAGCGACACTGGGGCAAATTTGTTAGCTAAGTTTATCTCGTTTGGATCATAAGGCACCAAGACTTCACCAAAAAAAGCTGTAAATATCAGCAAAACTATGATAAATATCGCAAAGTAAAGTATAAATTTTCTCATTTAAACCTCACTCTAGGATCAGCGTAAGCGTATAAAATATCAATGATGAGATTAAAGATTATAAATGCAAACGCCATCAAAAGTATGAAGCATTGAATTACTGGATAGTCGTTATTTGCTATAGCACTAACGGCGTATCTGCCAACTCCTGGGTAAGCAAAGATATTTTCTATAATCATCGCTCCGCCAATTAGCTCTCCAACATGCATTCCAAGGGCTGTTATGATGGGTAAAAGTGCGTTTTTAAAGATATGGTGAAGCGTTATGATAAATTTGCCAACTCCTCTTTGCTTAGCATATAATACATGGCGTGAGTTTTTGATATAGAGCATATTTGTCCTAACAAGCCTAGCGTTGATAGCTATTGACATAAAGGCTATGGCAAATCCAGGCATTATCAAATTTGCCAAACTCCCACTTCCAAATGGTGGCAAAATCCCAAGTTTCACTGAAAATATCCAAATGAGTATCAGCCCTAGCCAAAACCCAGGCGTGCTAACCCCGATAAACGAAATCACCCTAGCTGTGTGATCTATAAATTTATCCTTATAAATCGCACTCAAAACCCCAAGTGGTATAGAGATGGTTAAAGTCAAAATAAGTGCAAAGAGTGCGAGTTTAAGGGTATTTGGCAGATAATACGCCATATCAGCACTCACATCTCTACCTGTGATATAAGAGGTGCCAAAATTCAGGCTCACAGCGTCTTTTATCCAGATGATATACTGCTCTATTAACCCCTTATCAAGCCCTAGTTCAGCCCTAGCGTGAGCAAGAGCTTCGTCTGTTGGCGAAATCCCTGAGACATTTAGGTAGCTCATAGCTGCGTCCGTGCCATTTAGTCTAAGAATCAAAAATATAAATACCGATATGACAAACATCATCGGAATTATATAAAGCGTTCTTTTTAGAATGTATTTTTTCATAACTACTTTAGATAAATTTCTGAAAAAGGGTAGTGATTTTTAAGCTTGAAAGTTCGCACCCCACCAAATTTCTTATTAGCAACCGCTATGATAGTTTGATATGATATCGGTATATATATCGCTTCATCGTGAAATCTATTTAGTATAAAACTAATTTCACTTGATTTTTGCTCTTCATCATAGGCTCTTAAAAGCTCCCCAATTTTTTTATCTATCAAAGCCTTATCGCTCATTCCAAGTTGTGCTTGATAATCCGCGTGAGATGGAATTCTCATAGAGGCTAAAAATGCAACTGGATCATAAGGAATTCCCCAAGTTGAGTTAAATATCAGGTGAAAATCGCCGGTTTTTTGCTTTTTGTAAAATATCGTGCTCTCATCAGCTTTTAGGCTAATATCAATGCCAACTTTCTTAGCTTGTGCTTGTAAAATCTCTCCAACTAGCTTAAACGCTGCGTCACTTCCTATATAGACTAATTCAAGTTTTAAAGGCTTGTTATCTTTATATAAAACGCCATCTTTACCCTTTTGCCAGCCATCATTCTCTAAGATATTTAGGGCTTTTTCTAGGTTAAATTCATATGGCTGTGCATTAATGTTGCAGTATGGAAGCTCTTTTGAAAACAAAAAATCAGCCTTTGTTTGAGTATCATAAAATACCGCTTTAGCGATGAGATCTTTGTCAAGGACTAAATTTAAGGCCTTTCTAACACTTAGATCTGAAGTTGGAAATTTATTTGAGTTTAGGGCTAAAAGCAGGGTATTAATCGGCTCTGAAATCTCAACTGTAAATTCATCTTTTAAAGAATTAACGCTCTCTTGAGGTATCTCGCCCTCGCCATAAACTAAATCAACTTCGCCTGTTTTAAGGGCGATGACTTTGGCGTTTGGGTCAGGGATAACTTTGGCTACGATGGTTTTTAAATGTGGCTTTTTGCCCCAGTAGTTTTCATTTCTCTCAAAAGTATCACTAACTCCAAGTTTTGTATTTACTAACATCCAAGGGCCTGTGCCAATAGGGGCTTTGATACCATCTTTGCTACTTCCATCTATCAAGGAATTTGGCGAGATAAATCTAAATGGCCTAACAAGGCTTAGCTCTCTTAGAGTTGGCTCGTAAGCGTTTTTTAGGGTAAGTCTCACACTCATATCGCCTGTGACTTCGCAAGTCTTAATGATATTTGCAAGCTCAAGCCAGCTATGTCTTGCCCTATTTTCCAAAATAGCGTCAAAATTTGCCTTAACTGCTTTTGCGTCAAACTCACTTCCATCGCTAAATTTAACGCCATCTCTTAGTTTAAAATCATAAACTTTACCACCACTACTTATCTTCCAGCTAATTGCTAGTTTTGGCGAGATGGTACCGTTGTCTTCAAAATCCACCAAACTCTCATAGACCATATCTTGAGCAAACATCTCATTTGGCGAGTAAAGATGGGGGTTTAGTGGGCCTACATTTTTGGAAGTAGCGTATTTAAGCTCATCTCCAAAAGCTAGGCTAAAGCAGGTTAAAAACAGTAAAATTTGCAAGAATTTCTTTAGCATTTGCACTCCTAATAATATCAAATATAATTTTATATTAAAAAATGATATTATATGAAATTTAGTATTAACATATGCTGAAGTTAAACTTTTAGATCTCCGCTATATTTTATATCTTTGATATCTTGCTTTGCGATCTTTTCCATCGTAGCTTCTAAACCACCTAAATTAGCACGCTCTATATCTGCGTCAAGCTCTTGATAGCTATAGACCATCACCACATTTTTTACACCCTTAATTCGCTCAATAGCTCTAAAATTAGCAATCTCATCGTCTAAATTTGCACTCGTTAAAACTGCGACTATTTTTTCATCTTTGTTAGCTTTTATCTCCACGCCATCAAGTTTTGATATCTCACTCTCAATTGTGCTAACACTGCCACTACAATTTACAATCACACTTGAAATATTCATCTTACTCTCCATATATAAACTTTATTATCATAACCAGCCCCAATTAGCATATCATCATAAAATTCCAAAAACTCCATATACGCACCCTTTTGGGCAAACTCACCCACTAACTCGCCACTAAATTTAAAAACCTTGAGCGAGTTTTGAGTGGTGTAGGCTAAAAGATCATCCCCTAATCCAACCCCATAAACCAAAAAATCGCTTTGAAATTTTCTAGTGCCAAAATTATCAGTAAAACTCACGCTTTTATCGGTGCTTCCACTCATAATTTTGTCTTGATTTAGTCTCAAACTAAGCACGCTATCTTTGTGTGAGTTTAGGGTTTTGATGAGAATTTGCTCTTTTGCGTCATAGATAAACACAACCCCGCCCTCACAGCCAAGGCCAAGCAGATCCCAGCTAAAACTAGCCGTGGTTATGCCCGAAGTGGTTAGTTTATCTTTAAATTTAACCACGCCATTTTTTAGATCAAAATACACAATTTCACTACTCAAACTAACAAAAATAGCTGTATTTTCATCTAACAAATATGCATATTGAGGTGAAATCCCATCTAAATTATAACTTTTAAACTCACTACCATTTAAAACTCCAAAAGCTTTTTTGCTAACTTCTAAATCATACAAAAAGCCTACAATACCATCAAAAACGCTAATGCTAGTTGGCTTATTTGCAATCTCATCTCCCATAAAATCTTTAATAGGATTTAGTCTAAAAATTTCGCTTAATTCTAAATTTTGCAAATCTAAAGTCTGAATTTCACCATTGTCAAGTCCTAAATATATGGTTTTGCCATCTAAACTCATAGAGACAACATTTGCATTTAAAGCTTTTTCATCAAATTTAGAGTCTAAATTTGCCAAACTATCACTCAAACAAAACACCAAACTTATCATCAAAATCACGCAAACTCTCAACTACACCCCTTTATCTCTATAGCATTTACAAAGCACACTCCCACGCACTCAGAGCAATTTACGCAGTTTGAGTTTATCACAGGCCTAAACATACCAAGATACTCAATCCCTTTAAATTTGCACGCGTCAAAGCAGTTATAGCACACAACCGAGTTCCACGCCAAGCAGACATTTACTTTGATAGTGGTTTTGGCTTTGATAAATTTGCCATTTGCTAAATTTAGCACATTTTCAGGACAAATTTGGGCACAAATTTCACAAAAATTGCACCCTTTTTGATTTGGAAGAAACTCTACCTCATCGCCACTACTTTTTAAAACTTCTCTAGGACAATTAATAACGCAGAGCTTTTCGCACTCTTTACAGTCAAATTCCCCGCCAAAATATGGTGGTGGAATTTTGCTAGCTTTCTTAAATCTCACTTAACGCCTTCGTTTAAAATATCTAGTAAATTTGAGCTTGTTTTGGATTTTTCATCTCTAAATTCAGGCGTAAATTTATTAGCTACCAAAGGTGCGGCGTTAGCTTGAGGAACATGGCAAGCCACGCAGTTATAACGCTCCATACTAAGCATACCGTGAAGATCTTTGCCTGAGATCATATCAACAAGATGGCTTTTTGGAATAGCTGTAGAACCTGCATCAGCAGCAAATTCAGGCATATGACAAGTCGTGCACATATTCATATCAGTAGTTATAGGAAGTAACCCCTCAAGATCGTGCGGAATGAGTGGTGGGGCGTTTTCAAAACTTCTTGGCAATCTCGTGCTAAGACCTGCGGGCTCTTTGGTCCAGTTGATATCAGGCAAAACTGCGTTATCACTAAGCGGTGTCTCCAAAGAGATCGCTAACGCAAAAGTGCCTAAAAAAGCGATTATAAAAGCTAATCTTTTCATCTATTTCTCCTAAAATTCATTATACTAAACTCCAAAGCTTCATCATTGCACGCCTCAATGCATCTACCACAGCTAATACATGGGCTTTTAATAAATCCGCTTTGTTTGCCGATTATTTCTAAAACCTGCCTTTCAGGGCAGACAACTTTACATCTGTTGCATCTGGTGCAACGCTTGTGTGTATGTTTGATGCGAATTAGGCTAAATTTACTAACAATAACCCAAAATGCTCCAAGAGGACAGATATGCGAACAAATTCCCCTACTAGTTATAAAAACTTCAAAAATTATAATTAACAAAGCTATACTTACAGCGTCTATACTTAGAAAAACCACAGCCCTTGTAAAAGCCCCCACAAAACTAACGCTTTCAAACGCTGGGATCTTAAACAAAAAGCTAAAAATAAGACTAAGAATGAGTAGATAATATCTCAAATTTGAACTTAAATTCAAGATATTTTTGCTAATTCTTAGCTTTTTTCTAATAAACGCTCCTAAATCTGTGAGAATATTAACCGGACACACAAAACTACAAAACGCCCTAGGTGCGATTAGCACATAAAAAGCTAATACTATCAAAGTACCAAAAAGTGCGGTTAAATTTACACTTAAACTAGCCAAGGCAAGTTGCAAAAGTGCATATGGGTCATTTAAACTAATAGTATTTAGTAGCCTTGAACTACTCAAATCGCCTTGCAAAATCTTAATCCCATAGACGTTGCCAAGTATAAAAAGAGTTAAAATCAAAATCTGGCTAATTCGCCTTAAAATAGTAAATTTCATAGCAAATCATCTCCACTATTTAGATAATCAAGTCCTTTTTGGCTATCAAGCTTGATAGCGGTATCGGCGTCTTTTAACTTTTCATCACCCCCATCTATCCAGCCCATCACATAGTTTTCGTTTAATTCACCTATTACAAATTCTCTAGGAATCACGTTTATTGCGGCTTTTTTGGTTATACAGGCTCTTTCGCATTTGCCACACCCCGTGCAAATTTCGCTATTTACTACAGGCACAAGCAAAGCGTGCTTACCGGTGCGTTCGTTTCTTTGATACTCTATATAAATTGCATTATCCAAGATAGGGCACACTCTATAGCATGCATCACACTGCACACCAAAAAACGCTACGCAATTTTTATCATCAATAACCGCAACACCCATTTTTGCTCTTTTTATGTTAAATTCACCTTCGGTGCTAACTAACTTTTTATCAAGTGCGTCAGTAGGGCAGATATCCACACACGGAATATCTTCACACATATAGCAAGGAATATCTCTTGGCACAAAAAACGGCATTCCCCTATCTTTGTCTTTGCTTTTAGCTAGTTTAAGTGTATCAAATGGGCACGCTACCACGCAAAGCCCACACCTAATGCACTTTTGATTAAACTCATCACTAGTGCCTGGTGGACGAAGTCTAAAGCTAGTATTTGCACTAGCAAACTGCTCGCAAACTATCCCACCAAAAAACACCAAAGAGGCAAACTTAACGCCGTTTTTTAATGCTTCTCTTCTTTGCAAATTTACGCCTTATAAATTTTAATCGCACACTTTTTATAATCAGTCTCTTTTGATAAAGGACAAGTCGCATCAAGGCAAACTTTGTTTATAAAGACATTCTCATCAAACCATGGCACATAAACTAGCCCAACAGGCGGCTTATTTCTACCATTTAAATCCACTCTAGCCTTGACCTTGCCACGGCGTGATTCTATCCAAACCGTGTCATGTTGAGTGATACCTAACTTATTTGCGTCAAGTTCATTCATATAGCACAGGGCTTGAGGCACCGCTCTATATAGTTCTGGCACTCTCATAGTCATAGTTCCACTATGCCAATGCTCTAATACTCTACCAGTGCAGAGCCAAAATGGATACTCATTAGTTGGCACTTCAGGCGGATCCATATAAGGGCGGAAGAATATTTTGCCTTTATTGTAAAGTGGCTTTTTGTCTTCGCTTATAACACCTTTTAAATCACCAGTTGGAAGTGCTGCTTTTGCATTGCCATAGAATGCAAAATCGCTATCAGGAGCAGCTTTTTTGGCGTAAATATCGTATTTGGTATTAAATCGCCACTGAGTTTCTTTGCCATCAACTACCGGCCATCTAAGTCCTCTAACCTTGTGATATGTATCAAAATCAGCCAAGTCGTGTCCGTGACCAAGTCCAAATTTCCTATACTCTTCCCAAAGATATTTGTGAATAAAAAAGCCATATCCTTTGAAAACTTCCCCATCGCTTCCAACGACATTTCTACTATCGCCATTAACTTCAGTGTTGTCAAAGTATTCTATTATAGGGTCATCGGCTTTAAATTTTTTAGCTTCTTCATTAGCAAAAAGCGTGTCAAAAAGCGTGTCATCTTCGCTGTAACCCATCTTTTTAGCTTCATCTAAAACACTAGGCAGAGTTAGCTTATCATCTATCTTTTTTTCACCCCAAACTTCTTTTAATTTAAAGCGTTTTGAAAACTCCATCATCTGCCAAATATCACTCATCGCATCCCCTACAGGAAGGACTTGTTGGCGCCAGTGTTGGGTTCTTCTCTCAGCATTTCCATACGCTCCCCACTTCTCATAAATCATCGCTGTTGGAAGTATAAGGTCAGCTACTTTTGCTGAAATTCCCGGATACGGATCGCTTACTACGATGAAGTTTTCCATCTCACGAGCTGCTTTTATCCAGTGGTTAGCATTAGCTGTGTTTTGCCAAGGATTATTAACTTGCACCCACGCAAATTTAATCTTGCCATCTTCTATATCACGCATAATTTTTACAAAGTGAGATCCAACTTTTGGATTTATAGTGCCGCTTGGAAGCTTCCAAATTTTCTCTGTTATTTCTCTGTGTTTTGGATTATTTACTACCATATCAGCAGGAAGTCTATGCGAAAAAGTTCCAACTTCTCTAGCTGTCCCACACGCACTTGGTTGGCCTGTTAGCGAAAACGCTCCCTCGCCTGGCTTTGCTTGTTTGCCAAGCAAAAAATGAACCATATAGGCTTGTTCATTTACCCAAGTTCCACGAGTGTGTTGATTAAAGCCCATCGTCCAAAAGCTCACTACCTTGCGGTTTTGCTCTATATAAAGATCTGCTAGAGCTTTTAGTTTGGCTTTGAACTCTTCTAAGTCTTCATTGTCATCGCCTTTGGCTAATTTGCCAACAAAATCAAGAGTATAAGGCTCTAGGGCTTTTTTAAAATCCTCAAAGCTAATTTGCCAATGTTTGTCAGCTGAGTTTGCATTTTTATTCTCAAGAGTATCGCCACTTTTCATTCCAAGATAAGCTAAAGTCACACCCTCAAAATCACTTAAAATTTTGGATTTTTCTTTGGCGGCGGTGTCAAGCTCGGTTTTGAGATATTTAGGGTGATTGATATTACTTCTTAGACCATATCCGATATCAACAGGTCCTGTTGTAAAGGTGCAGTGATCTTTGACGAATTTCTCATTAATCGCCTCAGGATGGTTATAGACTATCTCTCTAGCGATATAGTTCCATATAGCCAAATCAGTCGATGGTCTAAAAATAATCTCGATATCTGCGATATTTGAAGTTCTAGATGAGTATGTGCTTAAATTTACTATCTTAACTCTATCTGGGTTATTTAGCTTTCTATCACTTACCCTAGCCCACAAAATCGGGTGCATTTCAGCCATATTCGCACCCCACGCTACTATGGTATCAGTTAGTTCGATATCATCGTAACAGCCTGATGGCTCATCTATTCCAAAGGTTTGCATAAAACCTACAACCGCACTTGCCATACAGTGTCTTGCATTTGGGTCAAGATTGTTGCTTCTAAAGCCACCTTTGATGAGTTTAGACGCCATATACCCTTCAGGGATGGTGTATTGACCACTTCCAAACACGCCAATTCCAGTAGGGCCTAGTTCGTTGTAGGCTTTTTTGAATTGCTTTTCCATCTCATCAAACGCTCTTTGCCAGCTAACTTCTGCAAATTTGCCTTTTTTGTCAAATTCACCCTTTGAGTTTAGCCTAAGAAGCGGTTTTGTAATCCTATCAGCCCCATACATAATCTTAGCATTAAAATAACCTTTAATGCAGTTTAGACCACGGTTAACCGGAGCCAGCGGATCGCCTTTGACCGCGACGATTTTGCCCTCTTTTGTGGCGACCATAATCCCACATCCAGTTCCACAAAATCTACACACAGCTTTATCCCATCGCCATCCTTTTTCAGCATTCTTGCCATTTTCATCAGAACTCAGTGCATTTGGCAAACTAATTCCTGCAGCCACGCAAGCAGCTGAGGCAGCTGAAGATTTGATAAATTCTCTTCTATCCATATCCAACCTTTGTATTGAAATATGATAAAATAATATTGACTTTTCTTAAAAGCAAGCTTAAAATGTTCATTGAAAATAATCTTATATTTTATAATTAATTAAATATTTTAATATTTATATATTTGTATTTTTGTTAGTTGGCAAATATTAGGCTTTAAACTGAAATTTAAGCTTAAATTCACAAAACTTTTATGATATAGATTATCATAAATTTCAAGTAAAGTTAAATTTTTATATTGATAAATTTGGTGTCAAATTTTGGTAAAATTTTAGTGTAAAAATGTCTATTTGGTGATAAATTCAAACGAACAAAAATTTTGACTTAAATCATTGAAAATATAAAAATTTTAGCTATAATCGGCGGATTTTATGAAACTAAGCTAAAATTTTTCAAAGGAAATTTATGAATTTTACATTTTTACTAATTCATCTATTTTGTGCCATAGTTGTAGTTGGATATATGTTTTTTGACGCTATCATCTATCCATTTGCCAAAAAGAGCGTGGATGAAGAAACGCTTACCCGGGTCAAAAAAGCCTACACCAAAGGAAGTGCAATTGTATTTGGCATAGCGTTTTTGCTTCTATTGCTTAGCGGGGCTCATCTTGCATTTAGCAATTATATAGGTGGCGACAAGGGCTTTTTGGGAAGTTCATTACAGATTTTATTGATGCTTAAAATCGGCTTTGTATTTTTGCTGATTTTAGTGACTTTTATCAGTGTGTTTTTTGTAAGATTTCTTAAAAAACCCAATCCTTTTGGCAAATATTCCCATCTTTTGGGGCTTATAATATGCTTAATTATAGTATTTTTAGCAAAAGCGATGATATATCTTTAAAGGAATACCACAAACAAAATCATAAAACAAATCAGAATTTTAATGATGAAGACTTACGAAAAAATAAGTAAATTTAGTGGTGAAATAAAAATAGATGAGAGCTACTTTCTAAAGAAACATTTTTGCTTTGCAAAAAGCAC